>NZ_JABUYE010000016.1:0-119337 GCF_014897485.1 Brevibacterium sp. FME37 | reverse complement strand
CAAACACCGAAATCCAGACCAGCGTGCAGCTTCAGCCTAGATCGGTGGATCGAGGCTTAACCAACTTCCCTGTCGGTGTCCGCGGCAGCTCGGCCACGAAATAGAACTCGCGGGGGATCTTGAAACGGGCCAGCTTATCGCTCAGCCACGTCCGGATCTCGTCCGCCGCTCCGGCTTCGTCGACACCGTCGGCCAGCTGCACGAATGCCACCGGGACCTGCCCCAGCTCGTCATCGGACTGCCCTACGACGGCGACATCGGCGATCTGAGGTCGAAGCGCCAACGCATTCTCGATTTCCTGAGGGTAGATGTTGACTCCGCCCGCGATGATGAGGCCAGTGGTTCGCTCGGCGATGTAGAGGTAGCGATCCTCGTCGAGGTACCCCATGTCGCCGGTCGTCGCCCAGGTATCGGGGTGGTCCGGATGTCTGGATGTCTGCGTCTTCGCATCGTCCTTGTAGTACTCGAACAGGGATCTTGCGTCTTCGAAGTAGATGACGCCGACCTCCCCTGCCGGAAGCTCCTGTCCATCCGGACCGCAGATGTGGACGATGCCCTTGATCCCGTCACGACCGACCGAGCCTGGCTTCTGCAGGGACTGTTCACTGGTGATCACGGTCAGGCCGATGCTCTCGGTTGCCGCATAGTATTCGTAGAGGACGGGCCCCCACCACTCGATCATCGCCTGTTTGACCTCCGGCGGACAGGGAGCGGCTGCATGGATAGCCACCTCAAGACTGCTGACATCGTAGGAGCTGCGGACTGCCTCGGGGAGTTTGAGCATTCGGATGAACATCGTCGGCACCCATTGGGAATGGGTCACGCGATGCTTCTCGACCATCGCCAAAGCAGGCTCGGCCTCGAAATGCGACATGATGACTGCGGTTCCGCCCCTGGCATGCGTCGTCATCACGAAACGCAGTGGCGCAGCATGGTAGAGCGGTGCCGGTGAGAGGTAGACAGTTTCCGAGTCGAAACCGAAGAGCATAGTGAACAGCTTGACGATCGACACATCCTCGTCTTCGATCTGCAGATCTGTCGGCCCGGGCAGGATCCCTTTCGGCCGCCCGGTGGTGCCCGAGGAGTAGAGCATGTCATCCCCTCGCGGTTCGACTACCGGCTTCCTCGCCGAGGCGGCTGCCAGCACCGCCTCATATTCGTCCCAGTCGGCGAATACGTCACCGCCCTCACCCGTGGGGACGGCGTCGATGCGGATCCGGTTCTCCACCTGCTGACACGAAGCCGCCACCTCGGCGGCCGCATCCAGAGCAGTGGAGAGCAGGAAGACCCTGGCGTCGCAGTCGTCGACGATATAGGCCGATTCCGCGGCCGTCAGGTGCGAGTTGACGACTGTGATGATCCCACCGGTGCGCAGCGCCGCCCAGAGTGCCTCGACGATCTCGAAACGGTTCTCTGACATGACGGCGATGTGGTCGCCCTTGACCAATCCTGCGGCGCGCATGTGGTTGGCCAGGCGCAGCGATCTGTCCTCGAGTTGGCCGTAGGTGAGCACGGCATCGGTGTCTGCCATGACGACGGCTGGCTTGTCGGGGGTCTCCGCTGCCCATTTTCCTGGATACATGTCACGTCCTTGTGAGTGTCGGCATTGAGGTCATCCGGTGGTTGTGTGCGCGAGGAGCGTACGCGCGGTTCGCTGCCATTCTCCGATCATCGGTTCGGTTGCGGGGTCGAGGTGGGAGAAGGTGTAGGTTACGGCCATCCCGCGCATGCTGGAGAAGAGAATGTTGAACATGTGCTCGTACCGCTCGGACGCGCAGATCTTCGGCCCGAACAGCTCCCGAGCGTTGTCCCTGACTCGCTCGAGGACCGTCTTCTCATGGTTTCGCACCTTCTCCGCGAGCAGGTCGTCCGTGCGGGAGGCACCCCAGAGCTCGAGTGCGGTGAAGAAGCTCGAATGCATGAGACCGGCCCACAGCGTCAGCACCGCCCAGTCGGATCGCGGTCCCACCTCGGCGGCAGGAGGGCGCTTGCGCATCAGGGAACGGCTGAGATCATCGGTCCGGTCCTCCAGATGACGGTCGAGACGCTGTTCGCCGAGGCGGGCCACCGCGGCCGTGAGCAGCTCCCGTTTCGAGGGGAAATGGTGCAGAAGCCTGCCCCGAGTCACTCCGGCCCTGGATTGAACCTTCATCGTCGTCGTGGCTGAGTAACCCTCGGCGAGCAGGCATTCGATCGTTGCGTCGAGGATGATCTCTCGCGAAAGTGCCGTCCGGTTCGACTGATCCACTGCACTCTCCTCCGCCTGCAGATCGACTGCCCCGTTTACTTACGGTCTATCTTGACTGTTTCTTGGCTTCGTGAAAATCTTAACTCACGATCAGTTATCTGAGTCACATACTCGCCATCGACCTCCAGCTCTCTGACTGCAGGTTCGGCACCTCGAAGGAGCACAGATGAACGACGCAGTCATCGTCGCCGCACGACGTACACCGACCGGCAAGCGCAAGGGCATGCTCTCAGGCATCCATCCGGCCGACCTGGGCGCCATCGCCGTGGCCGATGTCGTCGCCCAGACAGGGATCGATCCAGAAGTCATTGACGACGTGATCTTCGGTTGCGTGTCCCAGTCCGGCGAGCAGACCGGTGACATTGCACGTACCGTCGCCCTCTCCGCAGGACTCCCCGAGTCAGTGCCCGGCGTCACGGTCGACCGGCAATGCGGGTCCTCCCAGCAGGCCGTGCACTTCGCTGCGGCCGGCCTCATCGCCGGACAGTACGACGTCGTCGTCGCAGGCGGCGTCGAGTCCATGTCCCGCGTCCCCATGGGCTCATCTGCCGCTGGCCAGTCCCCGTACGGGCAGAAGTTCAATGCCCGCTATGACGACGTCACGCCGAATCAGGGCATCGGCGCTGAGATGATCGCAGAACAATGGAAACTGAGTCGCACCCAACTGGACGAACTCGCCGTGCGTTCCCACGAACTCGCAGCCGCAGCCACCGATGCCGGTCGCTTCGAATCCCAGATCATCACTGTGAGCACCGAAAGCGGAGACCTCAGAACCGATGAGGGCATTCGCCGCGGCACCAGCGTGGAGAAGCTGGCTGGTCTCGACACCGTGTTCAAGCAGGACGGCGTCGTCACCGCAGGCAACGCCTCCCAGATCTCCGACGGTTCGGCAGCCATGCTGATGATGACCTCAGCCAAGGCGAAGGAACTGGGCCTGACCCCGATTGCGAAGGTGCACACGGCCGTCCTCGCCGGCGCCGATCCCGTCATCATGCTTACCGGCCCCATCCCCGCAACTGCGAAGGCGCTGAAGAAATCCGGGCTCTCCGTCGACGACATCGGAGTCTTCGAGATCAACGAAGCCTTCGCCTCGGTGCCGTTGGCCTGGCTGCAGGAAACCGGAGCCGACATCAACCGCCTCAACCCGAATGGCGGGGCCATCGCTCTGGGCCACCCACTCGGCGGCTCGGGTGCGAGGCTGATGACGACGATGATCCACCACATGCAGCAGCAGGGAATCCGCTACGGACTGCAGTCGATGTGCGAGGGCGGCGGCCAAGCCAACGCCACCATCCTCGAACTGCTCTGAACCCGTTTGACGAAGAGGACACCACCCATGAAGAGAAACCTGTACAACGAGGACCACGAAGCCTTCCGCGGCACCGTCGCCACCTTCCTCGACCGTGAGGTCGTGCCCCACGTCGAAGCCTGGGAGGAAGAGCACCTCGTCGACCGATCAATGTGGAAGAAGGCCGCCGAGGCGGGCGTCATCGGCCTGACCATCCCCGAGGAATTCGGTGGAGCCGGAGTCGATGACTTCCGATTCGAGATGGTCCGCAGCGAAGAGATCGCCCGGCGAGGCGTCGGCGGGACGACAAGTGGATGGGGCGTATCCGACGGTATCGTTCCCGGCTACCTCCTGGCCTTCGGCACCCAGGCTCAGAAGGAGAAATACCTGCCAGGCCTCGCCTCGGGCGAGGCGATCGGTGCGATCGCCATGACCGAGCCGAATGCCGGCTCTGACCTCCAAGGCATCACGACTAAGGCTGTGCGCGACGGAGACGACTGGGTGATCAACGGCGCGAAGACTTTCATCACCAATGGCTACCACTGCGACTTCGTCATCGTCGTCGCCCGCACGAACCCCGACGCCAAGCCGTCCCAGGGGACTTCACTGTTCATCGTCGACGACGACACTCCGGGCTTTGAACGCGGGCGAAAGCTCAAGAAGCTCGGCATGGACGCCCAGGACACATCGGAGCTGTCCTTCTCCGATGTGCGCGTGCCCGCCGATGCTCTCCTCGGCGAACTCGACCAAGGGTTCATCCACCTCATGGTCAACCTGCCGACCGAGCGCATGCTCATCGGTTCGGGAACACTGGCCGGTGCCAGAGCAGCACTTGCGTGGACGGGCGAATACGTCTTCACCCGGCCAGCCTTCGGACAGACGATCGGGGACTTCCAGAACACGCGTTTCGAACTCGCCGAGCTCGAAACCCGCGTCGATGCCCTTGAAGCATTCGTCGACCGCTGTGCGCTGGCGCTCAACGCCGGTGAGCTGACTCCCGTCGATGCGGCGAAGGCGAAGTACCTGGGCTCCGACCTCGAGATCGAGGTCATCAACAGGTGCCTGCAGCTCTTCGGCGGCTATGGTTACATGCTCGAATACCCGATCACCCGAGCGTTCAAGGACAGCCGGGTCCAGGCGATCTTCGGCGGATCGAACGAGGTGATGAAGGAACTCGTCGGCCGCGACATCGCCAAGCGCTACCGCCAAAAGTGACGCGTGCGGTGCGGCGGTGGTTTGCCCACAGCCGCACCGCACAATTGTGTTTCAGTGTTCCCTATTCGCCTTTGACTTCGAGGAGCACCTTGCCCTGCACACTGCGGGAATCGAGTTCGCCGATCGCCTTCGCGGCGTCGCTGAGCGGATAGGTGCCGTGAATCGCCGGGTTGAGCTTACCCGCGGCCACATAGTCGGCGATCGCGTCCCACTGTTCGGCAATGTAGCCGGGACGCTCGCGGGTTGCGGCTCCCCACGCCACACCATCGACGGAGATGTTCTTCAGCAGCAGACGATTGACCTTGACCGAGGGGATCTCACCGGCGGTGAATCCGAGGACGAGAAGGCGGCCGTAGGGGGCGAGGACCCGGGTCGAGTCCGTGAAGCGGTCCCCGCCGACCGGGTCGAAGACATAGTCGACTCCGTTCGGGTAGATCTCCTTGGTCGCGTCCTTGAATCCTTCGGCCATGACCACGTGGGTGGCACCGAGTTCGCGGACGGTCTGAGCCTTGGCCTCGGTCGATACCACGCCGATGACCTCGAGGCCCATGGCGAGTGCCATCTGCACCGCCGCTGATCCGAGTCCGCCGGCGGCGCCGTGGACGAGGATGGATTGTCCTGCCTTGGCCTGCGCCCTCAAGCGCAACGCAAAGTCCGCGGTGAGCACGTTCATCGGCATTCCCGCCGCATGCGCCAGACTGATGCCATCAGGCACGGGCACCGTCTGCTCGTCGTTGACCACCATGAATTCGGCGAACGAGCCTTTGCCGGGAATTGCGGCCACACGGTCTCCCACGGAGAACCGGGATCCCGGGCCCGCCTCGGCGACGATGCCGGCAGCCTCCGACCCGAGGACGAAGGGCAGGTCGTGCTTGACCTGGTACATGCCCCGGGTCTGGAGCAGTTCGGGGAACGTCACGCCGGCATAGGCGACCTCAATGAGGACCTCACCTTGCCCCGGGCTTGGCCGGTCGACCGCGGCGAGCTCAACATCATCTGGTCCGGTCAAGGCGGCAACGCGAATGGCTCTCATGATTTCCTCACTGTGGATGAAAGAAGCTTGGGATGGCCCACTCATCACTATCACATTCGGTGGTGACCGGCATCACGATTTCAGCTTGACTCCCACGCTCCGTTTGAATACTGTGATTGAAACTGAACGATTGTTCACTCGGGAGGGTCGACGTTGACCACAGCACCTGCAGGATTCGATGCTTCAACCATCGGAGCATGGATTGAGGACCGGTTCGGAGTCACGGACTTCGATGTCGAAGTCATGTCCATCGGACGCTCAAATCTCACATTCACCATCACCGTGGACGGACTCCCGCGCTGGGTGCTCCGACGTCCACCGCTCGGGCATTCCGGCGGAAGCGCGCACAACGTTTCGCGGGAGGGCAGGATCATGGCCGCGTTGTCCGACAGCCCCGTTCCAGTCCCCCATGTCATCGACATCGTCGACGATCCTGAGATCCTCGACGTACCCTTCGTCTTCATGGATCACTGCCCCGGGTTCGCCATCAACGAACCCGCCGATTGGGCGCAGATCCCCGATGGCCCGGGACTCAACGACAAGCGCGCGTGCGCGTTCGGCATGGTCGACACGTTGGCGGCAATCCATCGCGTCGACATCGACGAGGTGGGACTCGGCGACCTGCGCCGCAACGGCGGGCTCATCGAACGGCAGCTGCGACGCTGGCTCGGACAGGTTGAAGAGATCTCGATGCGCGACATCCCCATCATTCGCGAAGTCCACGACGCCCTGGCCGAGAGAATGCCCGACCCGGCCGGCAGCCCAGTCGGCCTGGCTCACGGAGATTTCAAGCCCAACAACATGATCTTTGCCCCGGGCGGTGCGGTCAACGCGGTCGTCGACTGGGAGCTCACCGCCGTCGGCGAGGTGCTCACCGATCTGGGCTACTTCGTCGCAATGCTCACGGTGCCCACCGACTACACGAGCATCTGGGTTCCTACCCCCAACCTCGGCTTCCCGGAGGCTGAGGAGATCATCGACCGCTACCAAGAGGTCAGCGGACACGAGGTCCACGACGTCGGTTACTACGAGGCCTTCGCGATGTGGAAGCTCGCGTGCATCCGCGAAGGTGTCTACACACGCCTGGTGACCGGCAAGATGGGCGACCTCGACCTCGATCCGGAAGCCGCCGGTGCCGGAGTCGAAGACCTCGCACGGCAGGCCCTGACACTTCTGGAGAAATCATGAGCAGCCTCGCCAATACCAAGGCCATCGTCACCGGGGCCGCCGGTGGCATCGGTGCCGCCCTTGCTGCCGAACTCATCACCCGCGGAGCCACCGTCGTCCTCGCCGACCTGTCCGCGACTGTCACCGACACCGCCGCCGGGCTCCATTCCGGTGCGCACGCGTGGGTGGGGGACGTGTCCTCGGTCGACGGAATCGACGATCTCATCGCCTTCGCCGACGACCGCCTCGGCGGGGTCGACATGTACTTTGCGAACGCCGGCATCATCGGGCCTGCTGGTCTCGGCGATTCCGACGGAGATTGGGACGCAATCATCGACGTCAACCTGCGCGCCCACATCCGCGCAGCTCAAGCCCTCATCCCCCGCTGGCAGGAAGCCGGATCAGGATATTTCGTCGCAACTTCCTCAGCGGCCGGCCTGCTCACCCAGATCGGATCGGCCGCGTACTCGGTGACCAAACATGCCTCGGTCGGGTTCGCCGAATGGCTGTCCCTGACCTACCGCGACGACGGCATCCGGGCCTCGGTCATCGCCCCGATGGGCGTCGACACAAACCTGCTGCGCGACAGCGGTGCCGACGGACCGGCACAGTCCGCGGTCACCGAGGCCGGCGCGGTGCACACGCCCGCGGCCGTCGCAAACGTCGCCCTCGATGCCGTCGAGGCTGAGCAGTTCCTCATCCTCCCCCACCCCGAGGTGCTCGACATGTACCGCATGAAGGGCAGCGACTACGACCGTTGGCTCAAGGGCATGAGCCGCTATCAGAACCGACTCAACGAAGCGAACCGACTCAACGAGGAGACCACACATGCTGGAAACAAGTGAACGCAGCCGCGATTACCAGGAGCGTCTGACCACGTTCATGAACGACTTCGTCTACCCCTCGGAGTCCGTCTATGCCGAGCAGATGCCTGCGGCAGACAGCCCGCACACTCAGCCGCAGATCCTCGAGGACCTCAAGGCCGAGGCCAAGAGCCAGGGACTGTGGAACCTCTTCCATCCCGACCCCGAATGGGGGCCGGGATTGACGAATCTCGAGTACGCGCCCCTGGCCGAGATCACCGGCCACAGCATCGAGATCGCCCCCGAATCCATCAACTGCAATGCCCCCGACACGGGCAACATGGAAGTCTTCACCCGCTTCGGCACCGATGAGCACAAGGAGAAATACCTCAAACCTCTGCTCAACGGTGAGATCGCCTCGGCATTCGCCATGACCGAACCCGCGGTTGCCAGCTCCGATGCCACGAATGTTGAGATGCGCATGGAGCCCACCGAGGACGGGTTCGTCCTCAACGGCCGCAAATGGTTCGCCTCGAATGGCATGCACCCCAATTGCCGTGTCCTCATCGTCATGGGCAAGACCTCCCCCGATGCCGAGGTGCACCGTCAGCAGTCGATGCTCGTCGTGCCGATCGATGCCCCCGGTGTCACCGTGGTCCGCAACCTGCCCGTCTTCGGTTACCACGATCGGGAGGGCCACGCCGAGATCACGTTTGAAAACGTCAAGGTCCCTGCCAGCGACATCCTCAAGGGCGAAGGTGAGGGGTTCGTGATCAGCCAGGCCCGCCTGGGTCCAGGTCGCATCCACCACTGCATGCGTGCCATCGGTGCGGCCGAACGGGCGCTGGAGCTCATGGTCAAACGCGCCGAGGAGCGTGTGACCTTCGGTGAGAAGCTGTCGTCTCGCGCGAATATTCAGGACTGGATCGCCGAGGCCAGGATCGAGATCGATCAGGCCAGGCTGCTGACGCTGCATGCTGCGGACATGATGGACACGCACGGCAACAAGGTCGCGAAGAACGAGATCGCTGAGATCAAGGTCGTCGCCCCGGCCATGGCGCTGAAGATCATTGATCGCGCGATCCAGGTCCACGGCGGCGCCGGTGTCACCGAGGACTTCCCCTTGGCCAGCATGTGGGCGCACATGCGCACCCTTCGTCTGGCCGACGGTCCTGATGAGGTCCACAAACGTTCGATCGCCCGCAACGAGATCAAGAAGTATCGTAAGTAAGTCCAGCACATCCTGTTCGACATCCATTCGACGACGAAGGAAGCGAAGCAATGAGCAGTTGGTTTGACACCCGGCCCTGGCTGAAGACCTGGGGAGATCTCGCGAATAACCCCTACACCCTCGAGAAGTCCACCACTCTCCAAGACCTGGCGTCGACGGTCGCCTCATACGGCGACGAAGAGGCCATCAGCTACTACGGATTCGGCCTGACCTGGTCGCAGTTCGACCAGTATTCCACGGCGTTCGCCGCCTATCTGGTGGAACGGGGAATCACCGCCGGCGATCGCGTCGCGATCTACGAGCAGAACACTCCCGCCTTCATGATCGCCACCTACGGCATCTGGAAGACCGGAGGCGTCGTCGTCCCGCTCAACCCCATGTATCGCGGGGAACTGGAGCACATCTTCGCCGACGCCGAGGTGAAGGGACTTGTGGTCTCGAAAGCGGCATTCCTGGGCCGGGTGGCTCCGTATGCGGCGGCCCTGCCTGTTGTCGTGCTCAGCGATGACCGGAGCTATCAGGTCGATGGTCCCGATGCGATCTTCTCTATGTTCGATGAACTGCCCGGAACACCTGGCGAGAATCCCGGCATGGGCCAGACACCGAACCTCCCTGATTTCCAGGCCGTTGTCGAGTCCCATCTGGGTACCGATTTCACGGCGGTCATCCCAACTCCTGAGGACGAGGCGATCGTTGTCTACACCTCCGGGACTTCTGGCAAGGCAAAGGGCGCTTCCGGATCTCATGCCTCGGTGTCGAGCAACTCACGCTACTGTGTGCGGACACCGACCTTCGAACCAGGTGACGGCTTCCTCACGCTGGCCCCGGTCTTCCACATTACGGGGTTCATCTGCCAGTTCATCGCTGGAGTCAGTGGTGGTGCTCGGCTGATCCCCAACTATCGGTTCGAGCCGGGAACTCTTCTCGAACTCTTCCTGCGGGAGAAGCCGACGTATATGGCGGGGCCAGCCACGGTCTATACGGCGATGCTTGCCCATCCCGCTGCGACTGCAGAACACTTCGCGTCGTTCAAGCGGATCATGTCGGGTGGAGCTCCCCTGCCCGAGGGACTGGTGAACAAGTTCATGGACAAGACCGGTGTCTACATCGGGCAGGGATACGGCCTGACTGAAACATGCGCGCAGGCCGCCACTGTCCCGCCCGGGCTGAAGGCGCCGGTGGATCCCGACAGCGGCAATCTCTCCTGCGGTCTGCCGCAGCCAGACACGATGATTCGCATCCTCGATGATGCCGGCGAACCGTTGGGACCCGATGAGATCGGCGAAGTCGCCATCTCTGGCCCTGAGGTCGTCTCCGCCTACATCAACAATGAGAAGGCCACGGCCGAGCAGATCCCAGATGGGGAGCTACGCACCGGCGATGTCGGCTATATGAACGACGAAGGATGGCTGTTCATCGTCGACCGTAAGAAGGACATGATCAACGCCTCCGGCTTCAAGGTCTGGCCGCGGGAAGTCGAAGATGTCCTGTACATGCATCCCGCGATTCAGGAGGCAGCAGTTGTCGGCATTCCCGATGAGTATCGGGGAGAGAGTGTTGCTGCGTTTGTGACTCTGCAGTCAGGTCCCGAAGCCGACGAGGTCACAGAGGCCTCTATCGTCGAGTTCTGTCGCGAGAAGCTGGCCTCCTTCAAGGCTCCACGTCGGGTGACCATCATCGACGAGCTGCCGAAGACGAGCTCCGGCAAGATTCTGCGGCGCACCATTCGTGCCGATGCGGTTGCCGCAGCCAAGGCCGCGCAACAGGCAGCCGGCACGAACTGAACGGTACAACACCCGATCCTGCCGCTATTCGATCGTTCGATTGCTCTCGGCAGGCAGTCGCAGTAGCGTACTTCTATGGAGCCGGTGACGTGCGCCGACCTGAAGAAACACGAAGAAGGTAAATTCGGATATGAGCGATTGGTGCGAGACGCGACCCTGGTTGGCAACACTGGGCGAGGATGCTCCACGGCCCTACAGACTGGAAGCGTCGACGCTTCTTGCGGATTTGTCCGACACCGTTGAACACCACGGCGAGCGAGAAGCCATCAGCTACTACGGCTTCTCGCTCACCTGGTCGCAGTTCGACCGCTGGTCCACAGCTTTCGCCGCGTACCTGGCGGCGCAGGGAATCACTCGCGGGGACAGGGTGGGCATCTATGACCAGAACACCCCGGAATTCGCCCTCGCCGCCTTCGGCATCTGGAAAGCAGGCGGCACCGTGGTCCCGCTCAACCCGATGTATCGCGGGGAACTCGAACACATCTTCTCGACTGCCGAGGTCAAGGGCCTCGTCGTGTCGAAAGCCGCCTACCTCGACCGGGTCAAGCCATATGCACAATCGCTTCCCGTGGTCGTGCTCAGCGATGACCTCAGCTATCAGGTTCACGGCCCGGAGGCCATCTTCTCCGGGTTCGCGAATCTACCAGCGACTCCTGAGCTCGACCTTGTCCACGAGATCATTGAGGCCTACCTCGAGACTGACTTCACTCCTTTCACTCCCTTGCCTGACGACGATGCGCTCGTGGTGTTCACATCAGGGACTTCCGGTAAGTCCAAGGGTGCGCTAGCATCGCACGGCAACGTCTCGAACAATGCTCGCCAGACCGTGCGCACCGCAGCATTCGCACCCGGTGATGGCTTCGCGACGTTGGCGCCGCTGTTCCACATCACCGGTTTCGTCAGCCAGTTCATCGCTGCTGTGGCCGGTGGTGCCCGCCTCATCCTCAACTATCGCTTCGCGCCGGGTCCCATGCTGGAGCTGTGCCGGCGTGAACGGCCGACCTATATGGTCGGACCGGCGACTGTGTACACGGCGATGTTGGCGCATCCTGATTTCACGAGGGATCATTTCTCCTCGTTCACACGCCTCAAGTCGGGTGGCGCTCCGTTGCCCGAGGGCCTGGTCAGCAAGTTCGAGGACAGGACAGGTCTCTACCTCGCTCAAGGCTATGGTCTGACTGAAACCTGCGCTCAGGCCGCGACAGTGCCCACGAATCTGCGTGCTCCGGTGGATGAGAACAGCGGGAACCTCGCGTGCGGACTCACCCAAGCGGACACGATGATCCGGATCCTCGATGCCTCGGGTCAGGCGCTGGGGCCCAACGAGATCGGGGAGATCGCAATCTCCGGCCCTCAGGTGATCTCCGAGTATCTCAATGACCCGCAGGCCACAGCCGAGCAGATTCCCGGCGGGGAGCTGCGCACGGGCGACGTGGGTTTCATGGATTCCGAAGGGTGGCTCTTCGTCGTCGACCGGATGAAAGACATGATCAACGCCTCCGGTTTCAAGGTCTGGCCGCGTGAGGTCGAGGATGTCCTCTACACTCATCCGGCCATCCAGGAGGCCGCAGTTGTCGGCATTCCCGATGAGTACCGTGGCGAGGACGTTGCTGCGTTCGTCACGCTCGCGCCCGGCGCCGAGGCCGACGCTGTCAGCGAGTCCGACATCATCGCCTACTGCCGCGAACATCTCGCTTCGTTCAAGGCTCCGCACCGGGTGACGTTCATCGGTGAGCTGCCGAAGACGACTTCGGGCAAGATCCTCCGGCGGACGCTGCGAGAGGATGCTGTCGAGGCAGCTCAGGATGCGCGCGAGGCCGCGCTCAGCTCAGACTGACCGTCGTTGCTCCGCCGATGTTCCCGAAGCGGTCGGGCTGGCAGGTGAGCAGGATGACCTGAGCGCGCTGACCGACTGTACCGAGGATGACGTTGAGAGCGTTGAGACGCTCAGCATCAGCGAAGCCGAAGGCATCGTCGAGAATGACCGGTGCCCCAGAATCACTGTCGACGAGCGTGGCCACAGCGAGGCGGCCGATGAGTGCCAGCTGCTCCTTCGTGCCTCCGGAGAGTGATTCGAATGCAACGGTGCGTTCATTGAGGGTCCGTGAGACGATTTCGAGGTTCTCCGACACATCGACGGAGAGTCCCGGTCCGAAGACCAGTCGTCCCAGTCGCTCGATCTGCTCCTTGAACGGAGCCACATATTTCCGCTGTGCTTCTTCCTTGTGCGCAAGAACCGTGGATCGCAGCAGGTCGATTGCTCGGGCCTGGCGTCTCAGACGTGACAGTCTCCGACGTGCCGATTCCATGGTCTCTTCGGCGGCAGCGAGCTTCTCGTAGATGCCTTCGCTCGCACGGTCGTCGATGAGTGCCGACAGCTGGTCGACTTTCTGCCGGTCGGTCTCCCGCTGCGTCTCCTTGCTGAGCACCAGTTGGCGGGCGTTCTGCAGCTGCATCTCCAACGTCTCGGGGTCGGCAGCCTCGTAGTTCGCTCTGGCCTCTGACACCTTGGCAGCAATGGTCTCGGACTCCGATGCCGCCGCCTTCACTGCAGTTTCGAGATCCTCATCCGCTGCTGCGGCTCGGGCCTGTTCAAGTGATTCCTTCAGACGAACGTGCTGTGCGCTCGCTTCCTGCAGCGTCGTCTGGGCGCGGACGGTGGCGACGCGTGCTTCATCACGTGACGTGCGGAGACGGTCGAGATTTGTCCGGGCAGCATCGAGGTCACGCTGTGCTGTGTCGGCGGCCTTCTCTGCCTCCTCGACGGCAGCTTCGAATTCCTTGATGCTGCGGGTGGCGGTGGTATCAGCCTCATCAGCCGTGTCGGTCTCACGTTCTGCAGATGATTCGCCGTCTGCACTGTCGTCATCGCCTGTGCTGTCTTCGACGTTTGCACCGGCCAGTTCCTGAGCTCGGGCCAATTTCGCTTCGAGGGTCGTGCGCTCTTCGTTGCCCAGCAGCGCCTTGAGAGTCGACGTCGATTCGGCCAGGACAGCTTCGGCATCGGCCCGCCGGTGGGCCCGCTCTCGTGCCTGCTCGACCGAATCGACTCCAAGCCGTTCACACTCGGCATCGAAGGCCTTCTTCGCCGAAGTGATCGCTTGGTCCAGTTCTGCTGGTGAGATTCCCGGCCGGATGGTGATGTCGGCGATTCCGCCGATCGTGATATGCACGTCTTTGACGACAGCAACGTCTTCAGTGGCCCCTTGCCCGACGATCGCATCATCGACCGTCACCGCTTGGTCTCCGACTTGGGTGGCGACGATCCGCGCCGCCGCGGACGTCTTCGCGTTCTCGGCGATGCGCAGGTCTGTCGCCAGCGAGTTCAGTGTCTCGACGTCCCGGCTGGTCACCGCGATCGATGCGATGGTCGCCTGCGCTTGGGTTCGACGTTCGTCATGGTCTCTGACGGTCTCGAGGCGCTGGCTCAGATCGGTCAGATCTGCCCGGGCACGAGCCCGTGTGAGTTCACGAGTCAGATCCTTCGCCGAGGAACGCGAGGCGTTGAGCACCTCCTGCTTCGCATCGACGGCCTTCTGCGCTGTTTCGAACTCTGTGTCCTGTTCCTTCTGAGAGGATTCCAGCTCGGATACTTCTTTGGAACCAGCGTCCACGGCGTCTTCGGCTGCGGTCACTTCTTCGATGAGCGTTGTACGGCGGTCCAAGGACTCCCGGGCGATCTGTTCATCCCGAGCAGCGGATTTCGCGCGATCAGTGACCTGGTCGAGGACGGTTTTGAGCTCCGCAATCGCTGCCGAGGCCTTCTCTGCCTCTTCCTTGTCCTCGCTGGCCTGCGTCAACTGGATGCGCACGGTCTCCAATCGTGCCGCGGCCCGTGCATGATTGTCGACGAGGTCATCCATTCCGCGACTGCGTTCGAGCAGGTCCTCATAGGCGGCCTCGACGACAGGCACCTGCGCGATGAGTTCCTTGTACTCCCCCGTCTCCCGCCCCTTGGCGGTGAAGTACTTCAGGTACTCGGCCTCAACCCGGTCGAGGAAGTCATCGTGATCAGCGACTTCGGCGCCGGATTCGCTCAAGGCGCTGTGAAGCGCCTTGATCTGTGCCAGGGGTGCCTGTGCCAGGCTCTCCCCCTGCGCCACGTCGAGTGCAACGAGAAGGTCGACGTCGACGGTCTCGTCGAGGATCGCAAGGAACCTGTCGTGGGCATCGTCGCTGCTCAGCTGCTCGGGGGCCGGCCGCAGGACATTGAGCTGCGTCTCCTGCTGTTTGAGCCACCGTTTGCGATATTTGAGCTCATAGCCGCCGGTGCTCAGATGCAGCTCGACTTCAGGGCCCACATCGGCTCCGACGGGCTGTATGTCTTTGATGCTGCCTTTGCGTGAGCTCGATTTGTCGTCACGAAGGTGAGTGATGGCTTGGTGGATCGAAGATTTCCCGACCTCGTTCGGCCCTTCGACGACAGTGACGCCATCCGTGAATTCGACGCGCGCATCCGTGATCCCGCGATAGTTCTGCAGGTGGATGGAATGGAGTTTCATGATCCGCTCCTTGCAAACCGGTAGAGCAGTCCCAGGGCATCCTGTGCGACCACCGCGCTTTCCTCGTCGCCGGCCGCCTGCGTGGAGAGTTCGTCGAGCGATTCCTGCAGGTATCCGCTCAATCCCAGTCCGGCGAAGTCGTCATCGGCGGCGATGACTGCGATGTCGGTGTGTCGTTCCCACAGGGAGACGACAGCGAAGAGGTCCGAGGCGTGGTCGAGGACTTCATCGAGCTTCGTCTTAGCTGCAGTCGAGAGTGTTCCGCGCAGGATCAACCAGACAGCCGTCCGGTCCTTGTCGGGAATATCGGCCAGCCGCTGCTCGAAATGGGTGATGTCGTCATAGGAGTTCACGTCCTCCTCGACGACGAGATAGGACCAGGCTCCGACGTGCACCTTCTCCACGGAACTAGCATGAGTTTCGGGGTCGATGTCGACAAGGAGGATATTTCCCGGATCGTCCTCGCGGCGCGATGTCACCTCGGGAGCGCCCGGGTACCAGATGCGTTCAGTCACCGCATGGGTTGCGTGCCTATCACCCAATGCGACGAATTGGGCTCGGTCCTCGATCAGCACGCTTCGGAGGGAAGCGTCATCGATGGTCGCCAGCGAATCCCGGTCGGGGTCAAGGGAACTCACGGCCCCGTGACCGGCGATGATGCGCACATTCCCCGGGGCCACCTCGACGAGGTTCCGGGTTGCCTGAGCCAGCAGATCGGCCTGAGGACGCTTGGAGAACCATGGGGCGCCGACGATTTCGACGCCGGGGATGACGTCGAACGGTTCGCTGTCACGCAGGACGTGCACGTGGTCTGGCTGACGAGAGGTGAAATCCGAGGAGTCGTAGATAGAGGCAGCGTCGAGAGGATCGTGGTTACCCGGCAGCAGAACGACGGGCACAGTGAAGGTGTTGAGGACTTCGAAGGTGCGGGAGACGATCGCACGGTCGAGCTGGTTCGACTCGAAGACATCTCCGCAGACGAGGACGAATTCACAGTCGCGTTCGGCCGCGATCTCACCGATCCGCGCGACAGCGTCGAGGCGGGCACGGTGGAACCGGGGGCGGGCTTCGGCGCTGAGGTAGTGAGCCGTCATGCCCAGCTGCCAGTCACCAGTGGCGACGAATCTCATGGGTTCCTCCTCGGGGTCTCCCCCATCCTATGTATTCAGACCCCACCCTACGATTCGACACTGACATGGCATGTGAGGCGAGTCATATTCACCGGGAGTGCACCCAGCAAATTTGCCGCATGACGCGGTCGACCCTCGCTCGCAGGCTCGAATTTCAACCCACCCCACCCTTACTTAGGTTAGGCTATGCATGTGAACCGCACAGAGACCTTGAACCGAGCCCAGCTGCAGGCTTCGGGCCTGCACCTGGGCTACAACCATGCGTCGGTCGTCCATGACGTATCCGTCTCGATCGCCCCTGGGAAAGTCACAGCACTCATCGGCCCCAACGGAAGCGGGAAATCGACGGTGCTGCGGTCCCTGGCCCGCCTGCATCCCATCAGCTCGGGCGAGGTCACCATCTCCTCGGCAGGATCGACCACGCCGGCGGCTGCACTGTCGGTCCGCGAATTCGCTCGCACGGTCACCCTGCTCTCCCAATCGCGCCCCCATCCATCGGGGCTGAGCGTGCGCGAGATCGTGGCCTATGGCCGCCACCCGCACCGCCGCCGGTTCGCCTCACTCACCACCAACGACCGGGCCGCCATCGATCAGGCCCTGGAACTGACCGGCACCGATTCGATGGCCGATCGTTCCGTCGATCAGCTCTCCGGAGGCGAGCTCCAACGGGTGTGGCTGGCCACCTGCCTGGCCCAGGAGACCGGCGTCCTGCTCCTCGACGAGCCCACCAACCACCTGGATCTGCGCTACCAGGCGGAGATCCTGGACCTCATGCGCGACCTGGCCGATGATCACGGGACCGCCGTCGGCGTCGTCCTCCACGATCTCAACCATGCCGCTGCCGTCGCCGATGACATCGTCCTGCTCAGCCAGGGCCGGGTCAGGTCCGCCGGCACTTGCGAGGACGTGTTCACCGCCAATGTGCTCACCGAAGTCTATGGTCTTCCGATCACCACCCGCCTCGATGAGGACACCGGAATGGTCCGGATTGAGGCGCTGCCACGTCGGCGTCGTCGGACCCTCGACGCAGCTTCCTGACTTCTTCACTGAAATACCGCCGTTTCACCTCTCAAGAAAGAGACACCTCCGTGAAAATTTCGCCTCAGACACATCTGCGCAAGCCCGTATTCGTCCTCGCGTCCGTCTCGGCTGTCTGCGCCCTCACACTGTCGGCCTGCGGCACGACCTCCACCGATGTTTCGGCCGATGATGGCTCATCCACATCGACATCCGAAGCGTGTGCCGACGACTCAAGCACCACCTCGGCGGACCCTGTCTCCGTCAAGGACGACACTGGCCACCAGATCGATCTCGACAAACCTGCCGCGA
The DNA here is from genome assembly GCF_014897485.1 of Brevibacterium sp. FME37. Classification (NCBI taxonomy): domain Bacteria; kingdom Bacillati; phylum Actinomycetota; class Actinomycetes; order Micrococcales; family Brevibacteriaceae; genus Brevibacterium; species Brevibacterium sp. FME37. The sequence continues at coordinate 101,607 of NZ_JABUYE010000016.1, read as the reverse complement.
AGGTCGTCTCACTCGAGTGGCAGTACACCGAGGATCTGGTTTCACTGTGCATCGACCCGGCTGCCGTGGCCGATGCGAAGGGCTTCACCACCTGGGACACTGCGGAGAAGCTGCCTGAGGGCGTCACCGATGTCGGTACCCGGCAGGAACCCAATGTGGAGTCGATCCTCTCGGCGAACCCCGATCTCGTCATCATCGAGACGACCTCTCGCGATGACAAGATCGTCGGTCAGCTCGAGGACCAGGGCATCCCCGTCATGGCGATGACCGGAGCGAACGGCAAGGATCCCATCGGCTACATGAAGGACACCTTCTCCACCCTCGCCGAGGTGACCGGCCGTGGCGAGCGCGCGAAGACTGTCCTGTCCGACTTCGATGCCAAGGTCGAGGAGTCGAAGAAAGAACTCGCCGACGCTGACCTGCCCACAAAGGACTTCGTCTACTTCGACGGCTGGGTCAACGGCTCCAATGTCGCCCTGCGCCCCTTTGGTCAGGGTTCCCTGTTCGGTGAGCTGGGTGAGGAACTGGGACTGAAGAACGTATGGACCGGTGAGGTCGACCCGGCCTATGGCCTGGGGCAGACCGATATCGAGGGCATCTCGAAGGTCGGTGACGCGAACTTCTTCTACACCGGTACCGACGACCCGGAATCAGAGGACTATGTCGAGCTGCTGAAGAAGAACGACATCTGGTCGAACATTCCTGCTGTCAAGGACAAGCGCACCTACCCATTCCCCTCCGGCATCTGGACCTTCGGCGGGCCCAAGTCCTCTGAACAGGCTCTCGACGCCTACGTCGAGGCGCTGACCAAGTAGTCCATGTCCGCTCACACACCCACGAAAATGCCTGCGAACACCTCGGCGATGTCGACGCCCGACGCTCCGGCACGGAGGTTCGGAGCCATCGGCGCACTTTCCGCCGGCGGCGTCCTGCTCGGACTGGCTGTCGTCCTTGCCCTGATCTCGGCTTGGCACATCACTCAGGGCACCTCGGGGATCGGATTCCGGGATCTGTTCGCTGCGCTGACAGGGGCCTCGGACTCCCCCGCCGAGGTGGGACCGAGTGCCCGTGACATCCTCATCGGGTCACGGCTGCCGCGCGTGGGTGCCGGAATACTCGTGGGCGTCGCCCTCGGCGTGGCAGGTGCACTGTTCCAGTCACTGGCACGCAACCCGCTGGCCTCACCGGACACCCTCGCCGTCACCGGAGGCTCGTACTTCGCCGTCACCGTGGTCACGGCATTCGGGATCTCGATTCCGATGTGGGCCTCCGGTGGTGTCGCCTTCGTCGGTGGCCTGCTCGCTGCCGCCCTCGTTCTCGGCCTCGCCGGAGGCGCAGCGTCCTCGACTACTCGCCTGGTGCTCGCAGGCACTGCGACCGCATTGGCCCTGCAAGCCGGCACCTCGACGCTGCTCATCCTCTTCCAGGAGGAGACGACGAGCCTCTACTCCTGGGGATCGGGTACCCTCAATCAGCTCGATGGGACGGCCGCGATCCGCAGCATCCCTGTCATCGCCGTCATCACCGCCGCCGCCATACTGCTCTCACGCCGCCTCGATCTGCTCAGTCTCGGTGATGATGCCGCCTCGGTTCTCGGCGTGCCGATCCGCTCGACTCGTGCGATCGGGATATTGCTCGCCGTCATCCTCACCGCCACGGCAGTGACCCTGGCCGGGCCGATCGGGTTCGTCGGGCTCTGCGCCCCGGTCATCGCCAGGCTGCTCACGCGCCTCGTTCCAGTGCTCGGCAAGCATGCGGTGATGATTCCGGCCACGGCGCTCATCGGCGCGATCATCGTCATCCTCGCCGACGCCGTGCTGCGCGCCATCGTCGGAGCCACCGAGGCGATCACCCTGCCCTCAGGGGTGACCACTACGGTGCTCGGCGCAATCGTCCTCGTGGTCCTGGCTCGTTCCATGCGCTCCTCGGGACCTGCTCAAGCGACCTCGGCCGCCCGATCGCGGGTGTTCGGCATTCGTCGCGCAGTCGTCATCATCGCCACCGGGGTCGTCGTGCTCATCGCCGTCGCCGTCCTCGCGCTGCTGACCGGTGAACGGTTCTACCTCCTCGGCGACGTCGCGCTGTGGCTCCAGGACCGGGCGGCACCGGTCATCTCCTTTGCGCTCGACTCCCGCGCACCGCGTGTAGCTGCTGCTCTGGCTGCTGGTGCCGCCCTGGGGCTGTCGGGGACGTTCGTCCAGGCCAGCGCCCGCAATCCGTTGGCGGAGCCGGGACTGCTCGGCATCACGGGTGGCGCCGGTCTCGGTGCCGTCATCGTCATCACTCTGATTCCCGGAGCCACCGTCGTCCTCATCTCGAGCGCCGGCGTCATCGGTGCTCTCGTGGCCTTCGCCATCATCTACGGACTCTCCTGGCGCGGTGGGATGAACACCGACCGACTCGTGCTCATCGGCATCGGCATGTGGTTCGGCTTCACCGCCCTGACCACCTTGTTCCTCGTCCGCGCGAATCCCTGGGACACTCCAACGCTCTTCACCTGGCTCTCCGGTTCCACCTATGGCCGGGCCTGGGCGGATGTCGCGCCTGTGGCCCTCGTTCTCCTCGCAGCGATTCCCTTGGCCTTCGTGTGGACCAGGGAGCTGGACTTGCTGGCACTTGACGACGATACGCCGAGGTTGGTCGGGGTTCCGCGTGAACCCGTGCGCCTGGGCGTGCTCGTCACTGCGGCGGTGCTGGCCGCTGTCAGCGTCTCCGCCGTCGGCGTCGTCGGATTCATCGGACTTGTCGCTCCGCATGCGGCCCGTGCCCTCGTCGGCAGCCGGCATGCCCGCGTCGTTCCGACCGCGATGCTCCTGGGTGCGCTCGGACTGGTCGTGGCGGACGCTTTGGGACGGACGGTCATTGCTCCCGCGCAGATTCCTGCCGGACTCATCGTCGCACTCATCGGCGCTCCGTACTTCGTGTACCTATTGGCGCGCTCGCGGGCCTGAGAAGGAGTGCTCCTCACCGCTGGTCAGGCTGCCGCCGAGGTTACGGCATCGCCTCCCACTGCTGGGCTCGCTCGTGGATGAAGTCGCGCAGGCGGCCAACGACGCGACTGGGATGACGGACAGCCGAACACACAGAGACCTCACGGACATAGTCACCGCCACGCAGGACAACCTCGGCGATTCCCTCCATGTGGCGCACATTGCGCGGGATCAGCGCGACACCCATTCCCCGGCTGACGAATTCGCGGATCGTTGAGAACTCCGTGACTTCGGTCTTCACCTGTGGCCCGAACCCGGCATCCGCGCACCACTGGTCGGTGAGGCTGCGCAGATTGTAGGTCGCTGGATTGGCAATGAATTCCTCGTTCGCCAGCTGCGCCACGGTGACACTTCGCCTGCCCGCAAGCCGATGATTAGCAGGTACTGCGGCCACTATCTCTTGAGAAGCGATGACCTCATGCGGCATCTGGAACGGTGTCGGGATGATGATCGCCAGGTCGAGTGCCCCCTTCTGCAGATCCCGGACAAGCTCAGCACCATGTGCCTGCTTGAGATCGAGTCGGATTCCTGGGTGTCGCGAGCTGAAGGCGGCCAGAAGGTCGGGGATCTGGCCCGCACCCATCGTGAGCGGAAACCCGAACCGAATCGTTCCATGATCTGGATCGGCAGCCTCGGCGAGGTCCGCGATCGCGATTCCGATCTCTCGCATCGGCCCCCTAATCGAATCTGCGAGCGCCCTGGCGGCCCCAGTCAGGCTGATCGCCCTTCCATCGGGGACGATGAGGGGCACGCCGAGATGGTCCTCAAGACCGTGAATCCGCCGACTCATCGTCGACTGGGGAATGCCGAGTGCCGTAGCAGCCTCAGTCATATGCCCCTCCTGGTCGACAAGTTCCACCAGAGCGCTCAGCTGCGGGATCTGGCCCGCCACCCATCCATCCATATTCGGATTATATCGATACTATTCCGCATTGGACGGATGATTCGCTGCGGCGCATGGTGAGAGCATGAAGCGAAATACTGCTGCACCCCACACCCTCCCCAACGCAGATGTCGTACTCATCGGAGGCGGCGTCATGTCGGCCACCCTGGGCTCAATGCTCACTGTGCTCGACCCCGAGCTGCGCGTCGTCGTCCTTGAGAAGGCCGACACCATCGCTGGCGAGAGCAGCGACCCCTGGAACAATGCCGGAACCGGACACTCCGGGCTCTGCGAACTCAACTACATGGCAGACCCTTCGAACGGCGCGAAGCCGGCCGCGATCGCCGAGCAGTTCCACCTCAGCCGCCAGTGGTGGTCATACCTGGCTCAGCAGGGCCTCATCGCCGCAGACGACTTCATCCATTCCACGACCCATATGAACCTCGTCTTCGGAGCCGAGGATGTCGCCTATCTGCGTCATCGAGTCGAAACGCTGCGGGAGAATCCGCTGTTTTCGACCATGGAATTCACCGCTGACCCTGAGCAGATCGCGAAGTGGGCGCCGCTGACCATGGACGGGCGAGTCCGCGACGGCGAACCCATCGCCGCATCACGCGATCCGCGTGGCACCGACGTCGACTTCGGAGCACTGACGAAGGCACTGATGTCGATCGTCACCGACGATTCGGCCAATAAGATCCTTGTCGGCCATGAGGTCACCGGGCTGTCCAGCACCGCCGAGGGATGGGAGATCACAGGCAAATCACACCATGGCCGATTTTCACTTCGCGCAGGAACCGTCTTCGTCGGCGCCGGCGGATTCGCCCTGCATCTCCTGCAGAAGAGTCACATCCCGGAGGTGCGGGGCTATGCCGTGCTGCCGGTCGGCGCTTCGTTCTACCGCAGCTCCACTCCCGCTGCAGTCCGGCACCATGAGGCGAAGGTCTACGGTCAGGCCGATGTCGGCGCTCCCCCGATGTCCGTGCCCCATCTCGACAAACGCATCATCGACGGCAAGGAGCATCTGCTGTTCGGCCCCTATGCGACGTTCAGCACCAAGCTGCTCAAACACGGCAAGCTCAGTGACTTCTTCACCACGCTGCGCCTGGATAATCTCCACGTCATCGCCGCCGCGGGCCTGCAGAACCTCGACCTCGTGAAATTCCTCGTCACGGAGCTCGCCGCCGGTCCGAAGAAGAAGTTCGCACAGCTGCGTCGCTACTATCCGAAGGCACGATTCAACGAATGGCAGCTCGTTCCCGCCGGGCAGCGAGCACAGCTGGTGAAACCGGATGCCAAGCACATCGGCGTTCTGCAGCAGGGCACGGAACTCGTCGTCGGTGCCGACGGTTCGATCGCGGGACTCCTCGGCGCCTCTCCTGGAGCCTCGACCGCCGTGCCGATCATGCTCAATCTGCTGCGCTCGGCTTTCCCCACCCGGTGGCATCGCGGATGGAAGGACATCATGAGCCAGGCGATCCCCGACATCGACAGAACAGACTGGGACACCGAGGCTGTAGCGCGCAGTTCCGCCGCCACCGACGCTGCACTCGGGCTCGGCACCTCCGCCCGGCTGAAACCGCAGGTTAAGGCTCCCACCTGGTGAGACATTGGTGGAATGCCACAGCATAGAACACTCAGCGTTGTGGCATGGCAGATTGAACGGAGGCCGATGGGGATTTAGTGTGAGCTACAACACCTAACGTAAGGAAGCTCACATGAAGGTCCGTCTCCCCCGCCGAGCGCTCGCGATCGGTTCCGCCCTGGCTCTCACCTTCGGTCTCGCAGCATGCAGCGGAGGCGACAAAGGAGGAGGCGAGGCCGGCGACACGATCGTCGCCGAAACCGCCTTCAACCTCAAGACGATCGATCCCCACCGACAGTTCGAGTTCACCGGTTCCACGATCGACACCGCGATCTATCAGACGGCGCTGGAGTTCAAAGACGGCGATCTCACCAAGCCGACCGATGGCCTGTGCTCCTTCGAGATGTCCGACGACAACAAGAAGATGACGCTGAAGCTCAAGGAGAAGGACGCGAAGTTCTCCAACGGCGACCCTGTCACCATGGATGACGTCGTCTTCTCCTTCGAACGGCTTAAGGGCATCAAGGGCAATCCCTCGTTCTTCCTCGACGGCGTCACCATCAAGAAAGTCGACGATGAGACCGTCGAGCTGACCAGCAAAAAGCCCAATCCTGCGCTCCCCTACATTCTGCCCAATGCCTCGATCGGCATCGTGAATTCGAAAGTTGTCAAGGAGAATGAAGGCACGACCGATGAGAAGGACGGTGCCGAGGCATTCCTCAACGAGAACTCGCAGGGCTCGGGGCCGTACAAGGTCGACAAATATGATGCCGACAGCCAGGTGGTGCTGACGGCGAACGAGCATTACAACGGCCCGAAGCCGAAGTTCAAGCGCGTCGTGCTGCGCAACGTCTCTGCAGAGACCCAGCTGACCGATATTCAGTCCGGTCAGGCGCAGGTCGCCTATGACCTCAATGCCGACCAGGCGAAGCAGATCGATGACTCCATGGGTGAGATCGCGAGCCTGCCATCGACACGCAGCCTCTACATCTTCAACAACACCGATGAGAAGCTCGGCGGACCGGCCGCCGACCCGAACTTCCGCAAGGCCGTGATGTCCGCCATCGACTACGACAAACTCACCGACCTCGCCGGGGAGGGATCTCAGCGCATGGCCAGCCTCGTCCCCAACGAGTTCATCGGTGCCGTCCCGAAGGATCAGGCGCCAGAGAAGGACCTTGCCAAGACGAAGAAGCTGCTGAAGAAGGCCGGCTACAAGGGTGAGAAGATTCCCTTCCACTACTCGAGTGACCAAGCAGTCAACGGAGTCGATCTGGCTCAGCTGGCAGAGACTCTGCAGGCTCAGCTGAAGGAGGCCGGCATCAATCTCGCGCTGAAACCGGCACCGAGCTCGACACAGCTCGACGGATTCCGCTCGGCCAAACAGCCCATGGGCATCGGCACCTGGGGTGCCGACTACCCGGATCCCACGAACTACAACGTCTTCATCCCCGGCGGCAGTGTCGCCGATCGCGTCAACTGGGACTCCGATCCGAAGCTGAAGAAACTCGCCGCGGAGGCAGAGAAGGCCACAGACAGCGACCGTGACGCCGCCTATGCCAAGCTGTACAAGGCGACCACGGACACGGGTGTCTGGATTCCTCTGGTCCAGCCCGTCAACACCGTGGCAGTGGGATCGAGCATCAACAAGTACGTCTCCAATGCCGACATCTCATTCGACTTCGCGAAAGCCGAGTAAGAATGTCGGTCAGCACTGCCGATAGCTCCACCGCACACCCGCCGAGCTCCGACGAAGCGCAGCGCATCAAACCCCCGCTGCTGCCTCCGCTGCTGCGCTACATCCTCATTCGGATTGGGATCAGCCTGATTCTCATCTGGGGTGTCACCGTCGTGACGTTCCTGCTGACGAACCTGGTTCCCACCGACCCGGTCGCCGCCATCCTCGGCGACCGGGCGGCCGCGGATCCCGCTATCGTCGCGGCTACCCGCGAGCGCCTCGGCCTCGATCAACCCCTGATCGTGCAGTACTTCACATATCTGAGCAATCTGCTTCACGGTGATATGGGTGTCTCGAACCAAACCCGAACACCAGTCCTCCAGTCGATCGGGCAGGTCTTCCCTGCCTCGATCGAACTGGGCATCGGAGCCATCCTCATCTCGGTGATCATCGGCCTGCTGCTGGGTCTGGCCAGCGCGCTCAATCAAAACCGGTTCCTCGATCACGCCATCCGTACGCTGAGCCTCATCGGCATCTCCGCCCCGACCTTCTGGATCGCAGCCGTCGGCTACTACGTCTTCTTCTTCAAACTCCGTGTGGTTCCCGGTGCCGGGCGCCTCGACCCTTGGATTACACCACCTCCTCGGGTCACCGGCCTCTACACCCTCGATTCCCTCCTGGCCGGCCAGATGTCGACGTTCGTCAACGCCTTCGGGCATCTGATCCTGCCCTCATGTGTCCTGGCACTGTTCACGATCGGCCTGCTCACACGGTTCAGCCGCTCCAGTGTCCTCGACATCATCAGGCTCGACTACGTCACAGCGGCTAAGGCCAAAGGCCTGTCTGCGCGCACCGTCATTTTCAAATACATCTTCCGCGGCGCCCTCGTCCCCATCATCACGGTGGTCGGCCTGGCCTTCGGCTCACTGCTCTCCGGTGCGGTGCTCACGGAGACCGTCTTCGCTTGGAATGGTCTGGGTCAATATGCATTCCGCGGTGCTACGACACTCGATCTCCCGGTCATCATGGGCGTGGGCCTCGTCATCGGCATCGTCTACATCATCGTCAATTTCATCGTCGACCTGATCTACAGCTTCGTGGATCCGAGAGTGAGGGTGCGATGAGCATCGGGACTCCCAAACAGCCACCGACGAACACCCATGACACCGGCGCCGAGGTGCTCGATCGCAATCCCGTCGACCTCGGTGTCAAACGGTGGAAGCTGAGATTCCCGAAGGCACTGCGCACGCCCCTGGGCTTCGTCGGCGCCGTCATCCTTGCCCTCTGGCTGATCGTGGCGATCTTCGCCCCTCTCATCGCCCCGTTCAATCCGCTGGCCCAGGATTTCCCCAGGCTCAACGCTCCTGGAAGCGGGAACCTGCTGGGCACCGACACCCTGGGCCGAGACGTGCTCTCCAGACTCGTCGTGTCCGCACGCACCACCCTGCCCGCGGCGGTCTTCGTCGTCATCTGCTCATCACTGCTCGGATCAGTTCTCGGTGCGATCGCCGGCTATTTCGGACGCGCAGTGGACGAGGTCATCATGCGCATAGCCGATCTCGTCTTCGCGTTTCCGACCATCATCCTCGCCATGGTCATCGCAGCAGCGCTGGGACCGGGTCTGAAGAACGCCATCATCGCAATTCTCCTTGTCTCTTGGCCCTCCTATGCCCGTGTCACCAGGTCTCTGGTGATGTCAGCACGCAACAGCGAATACGTCGTCGCCGGCAGACTGCTCGGCTTCAGCGCCGGGAAGTCCCTCATCCGCGAGATAGCGCCGAATGTGCTCTCCCCGGTCGTGGTTCTCGCCACCCTCGATGTGGGTTCGGCGATTCTCACGATGGCCGGACTCTCGTTCCTGTCTCTGGGCGTCGTCCCACCGACTCCGGACTGGGGAGCCATGATCAGCGAAGGAGTCTCGCAGTTCGCCTCATGGTGGATCGCGTTCTTCCCCGGACTGTGCATCCTCACCATCGTCATGGCCTTCAATTTCATCGGTGACAGTCTGCGCGATGCACTTGACCCGCATACGGCACAGGAAGTCGGAGAGACCACCTCATGAGCATGATCAGCATCAGAGACCTCAGCCTGTCGGTGACGACGGGCAAGGACGAGAAGCACATCCTCCGCAACGTCTCCTTCGATCTGGAGGCAGGAAAGATCACCGGAGTCGCCGGTGCCTCCGGCTCGGGCAAAACCCAGACGGGACTGGCGATCATGGGCCTCTCCCCCGCCGGCGCCCAGCTGAGCGGCAGCATCGACTTCGACGGCACCGAGTTGGTGGGTATGCCTGCCAAGGTCCACAACCGGCTGCGCGGGGTGCAGCTGTCGATGGTGTTCCAGGATCCCTCCTCCGCGTTCCATCCCATGCTCACCGTCGGCGATCAGATCACCGATCACCTTCGCCATCATAAGAAGGTCTCGAAGAAGGAAGCCCTGGAACGCGCGGTCCATATCCTCGAACGTACCCGCGTGCCGCACCCTGAGGAGGCGATCGGGAAGTATCCCCACCAATTCTCCGGCGGTCAGCTCCAACGCATCGCCTTCGCCTCGGCGATCATCTGCGACCCGAACGTGCTCATCGCCGATGAACCGACCACCGCCCTCGATGTCACCGTGCAGGCGGGAATCCTGCGGCTGCTGCGTGAACTCTGCGATGACCTCAACTTGGCCGTCCTCCTAGTCACTCACGACTTCGGGGTCCTGTCCTCGGTAGCCGACACGATCGTCGTGATGCAGAACGGACTGGTCGTCGAAACCGGTGATCGCGAACCTGTGATCACAGCACCCCAACACGAGTACACCCGCTCACTCATCGAATCGCTGCCCGGAGCAGAGGTCTCACGCTGATGACAACGACGACAACGACCGAGGGTGCTCCTCGTACGTCCCAGACGCCGCTGCTTGAACTCAACAATGTGTCGTGTGAGTACAAGCTCAATGGCGGTGGCCGGTTCCGTGCCGTCAGTGACGTCTCCCTGCAGCTGCGGCATTCGGAAGTCCTGGGTCTCGTGGGCGAATCCGGTTGCGGCAAGTCCACGCTGGCCAAACTCATCTGCGGACTCGAGAAGACCGCGGGTGGCTCCATCACCTTCGAATCCCACCCGGTGAAACCCCTCGGCCTTGCCCGCCGGCCCAAAAACCTGCTGGGAGTCCAGATGGTCTTCCAGAATCCCTACGCATCATTGAACCCGCGCAGACGCATCCGGGATCAGCTCACCGACGCCCTTGCTCTCGACCCGGAACAGAACTGGAGCGTGGAGTCCCTCCTCGAAGCCGTCGATCTGCCCGTCGATGCTGCGGAGAGGTTCTCGCATTCCTTCTCGGGCGGGCAACGGCAGCGCATCGCCATCGCGCGTGCGCTGGCGGCCGGCCCTAAGGTGCTCGTCGGCGATGAGCCGATCGCCTCTCTGGATGCGTTTCTCCAGGCCAGGATCGCGCGGATGATGAGAGATCTGGCCATTGACTCGGGCGCGTCGATGATCTTCATCAGCCACGACCTCTCGGTCGTGCGTGACATCGCGGACCGTGTGGCTGTCATGGAGGCAGGTAGGATTGTCGAGGTCGGTTCGACAGAACAGATCTGGAATGCCCCTCAGCATCCCTATACGCAGAAGTTGCTCGCTGCCATCCCAAAGGTCGACGGCAAAGGAATCATTCCCGGATAGCCATTGCGAGGAAAGACCCCGAGGAGAAGACGAACCATGGTCACATTGCTGCGCGGCGCCGACATCTGTGCCCCGGAACGACTCGGCAAGCAGGACATCCTCATCGAGGGACGGCAGATCACCTTCATCGGTGACCTCCCCGCCGAGGCCCTCGACGGTCTTCCCCACGCCACCGTCATCGATGCACAGGGACTCACAGCCACTCCAGGCTTCATCGATCCTCATGTCCACATCGCCGGCGGCGGAGGCGAAGGCGGCTACGCCAACCGCACCCCCGAGATCGTGGTCAGCGACATCGTAGGCGCCGGAGTCACCACCGTCATCGGCTGTCTGGGAACCGACGGTGTGACCCGCAGCCACGCCGATCTCCTCGCCAAGGCCAGAGGGCTCGAAGCCGAGGGCATCTCCACCTACATCTATACGGGCAGCTACCAGGTCCCGGCACGGACCCTGACCGGTGCTGTCGTCGATGATGTCGTCCTCATCGACAAGGTCATCGGCGTCGGAGAGGTTGCGATCTCGGACCGGCGTTCGTTCCAACCCACAATCGAGGCTCTGGCCGAGCTCGTCAGCCAGTCTCATGTCGGTGGGCTGCTGTCCGGCAAGGCCGGAATCACCCACTTCCACGTCGGCCCCTACGAGACCCGGCTGGCCCCGCTGCATCGTCTCCTCGACGAATATCCGATCGCACCGCAGGCCATCTACGCCACCCACATCACCCGGTCCCCCGAGCTGCTGGCCGACGCCGTTGATCTGGCCGCCAAAGGCGCCACAGTCGATATGACGGCCTCGTCGACAACGACCAGGTCGCTGACACGCTACATCGACCTCGGCGGTGACCTTGGCCGTCTCACTCTCTCCTCCGATGCCAACGGCAGCCTGCCGGAGTTCGACCCCGATGGACGGCTCATCGGCATGGACGTCGCTAAGCAGACGACCCTGTATGAGCAGGTGTGGGCGTGTGCCGACCTCCCTGGTGTCGACCTGTCTGCGGCCATATCTCTCGTCACGTCCAATACGGCCGATGCGCTCGGCCTCAGCCACAAGGGACGCCTGCGTGTCGGAGCGGATGCCGACATCCTGCTGACCGATGATGACCACACCATCCAGCTTGCCTTTGCCCGGGGACGAGAGGTCGTCCGCGACGGCACACCACAGATCCGAGGAACCTTCGAATGAGCCATGAGCACGACACGACGGCTCTGCCCGATGATGTCGAGGAGAAGCGCCCATCCCTGGGCTGGTCACTGGTGCCCCTGGCGGCGATGCTCGTGCTGCTGGCTGTGGGCTACGGCGTTCTCGGGCTCGCGCCCGAACCGCTGCTGATCCTCTCCGCCATCATCGCCGGCCTGGTGGCTCTGCGGATGGGACTGAGCTGGGAGGAGATGCTCCTTGGCATCAGGGAGAAACTCGACACTGCAATGCCGGCGCTGCTCGTGCTCATCTCCATCGGCATTCTCATCGGCACCTGGATGATCGCCGGCACCATTCCGATGATGATCTACTACGGCCTGGGACTCATCAGCGCACAGTTCATCGTGCTCATCGCCTTCGTCATCTCTGCGATCGTCTCGGTCATCACCGGCACCTCGTGGGGATCGGCAGGAACAGTGGGCGTCGCCCTCATGGGAATCGCCGCGGGCTTGGACGCACCGCTGGCGGCCACCGCCGGAGCGATCGTCGCCGGTGCGTACTTCGGTGACAAACTCTCGCCGCTCTCGGATACGACCAACCTGGCTCCGATCGCTGCCGGCACCACCTTGTGGGAGCACATTCGGCACATGCTCTACACTACGATCCCGGCCACAGTCGTGGCCCTGGCGCTGTACCTGATCGTCGGCATCAACCAGCAGTCCGGCGGGACCGATTCGGATCAGATCAGTGCCGTCACCGGAACCTTGGACAGTCTCTTCTCCTTCAACGTCCTCCTGCTCCTGCCGATGCTCATCGTCCTCGGCGGAGCGATTCTCAAACTGCCCACTCTTCCCACGATCATCGGTTCCTCACTGGTTGCCGGCATCCTCGCCGCAATCTTCCAGAAGGTCAACATCGAATCGATCTTCGCCTCCACCGTCGACGGGTTCACCCCGGACATGCTCGAAGTCGGGCCCTCGACCCTGAAGAATCTGGACCCGCAGGTCGTCGAGTTGGTGACCCAGGGCGGAATGGCATCGATGACCAGTGTCATCCTCATCGCATTCAGCGCTTTCGCCTTCGCCGGCATCATGTCCAAGTCCGGTGCTCTCGAGACCATCATCCGGTCCCTGCTGACGTTCGTGAAGCGCACAGGTGACCTCGTCCTCTCCACGGTGCTCTCATGCATCACGATGGCCATCGTGACCGGCAATTCCTACCTGTCGATCATCGTCCCGGGCGAACTGTTCAAGAAGGCCTACGCTGATCGGGGCCTGGATGCCAAGAACCTCTCACGCACACTCGAAGACTCCGGCACGGTCGTCGTTCCACTCGTTCCCTGGTCCTCGGCAGGCGTCTACATGGCCGGCGTACTGGGCGTCTCCGTCCTCGACTACGCCCCGTGGGCAGTGTTCTGCTACGTCGGCTTCGCCTTTGCCATCATCCTCGGATACACCGGATTCGGCATCGCCAAACGTGTCGCGACCTCTGACGCTGATTGAGCGTGCTGCGACCTCTGACGCCGCTCCTCTCCTGCGTCCTGCTCTCGTCGCCGCCGCACTCCTAGGCGCTCGTCATCCGGGAGCCGAGATACTCGGTTGGTGTGCATCCGGTCACGCGGTGGAAATCCGCTGTGAAGTGCGACTGGTCGAACCAACCGAACAAAGCAGCAAGCTCGACAAACGACCGATCCCACCCCTGATCGATTGCCGCTACAGCATCTCTGACGCGGGCACGGGTGAGGATCTTCTTGACACCGACACCGCAGTATTCGTGAAACATCCGCTGCAGCGACCGTTCACTCATTGCACAATGCGATGACAGTTCGCCGAGGCTGATGACGCTCGGATCGTCGAGGAGTTCCAGCACGCGTCGGAACCGGGTATATCCCTCGGTCATCCTCGGGTGCAGAGACAGCAGCCACGCCTGAAGCACCTCAGCTGAGGAGGCCAGATCAGCTTCACGCACCTGGTCGACATCCAGCTGCTCGTCAACGCCCAGTTGTTCATCAATTCCCGGAAACCAGTCACCGGCCCGCACAGTTGTGTCCCGGATCAGTGCCGGCGACCCATTCGCGAACGCCAGTGTCCCGCCGAGGTGGAAGTTGACCCCGATGACACCACCACGACCGTAGAGCCCGACATCGAATCGACGAGTAGTCACCGGACCCGTCAGCCACGTCCCGGCACCGTTCGTGTTCGCCCGATAGAGATCGCCGAACTCAACGGTGAGGTTGATGCCTGGTTCCGACACTGTCGCCGTCTGATAGCGCTCGCCCTCGGGCAGGTCCCATGTCACCGACCACAACCGCTTCACCCAGGGACGCAGCTCTTCGACGACCACCGCCGGCACGGAATAGTTGGCGTGCTGAAGCATCTCCGCCGGCCTGAGCACACGCCCGAAGAAATGTTCGGGCGGTGATTCGCTACGTGGCGGATTTTTCCTATCGACGACATCGTCCATGGAACAAGAATGGCAGACATGACTGACACAGAGATGAAGGAAGCCCCTGCCACTGCCTCCACCACCGAGGCAACACCTGTCGCGAAATTGGCCATGGTCACGCTCGACGCCCCGGACGCTTCGGCGCTCGGCGACTTCTATTCCGCGGTGCTGGGTTGGCCGGTGGCGTACTCAGATGAGAACTACGCAATGCTCACCGGCCCCAGCAACGCTCTGGGCATTGGGACGATCCCGGACTACAAACGCCCGGATTGGCCCGACGACGGACGCAAGCAGTTCCACCTCGATCTCGCCGCCGATGACATCGAAGCTGCGGCCGCTCGCTGCATCGAACTCGGAGCGAGCAGGGCCTATCCTCAGCCAGGCGAAACCTGGGTAGTGCTCATCGATCCCGCAGGGCACCCATTCTGCCTCTCTGATGCGAAGAACTGGGGCTGACGCATCTGCGCTGTCCCACCGAAACGTCCCCGCGGGGACGCGTCTCAATCTTGGGTCAGCTTCTCGACCCGAACGATGTAATGGGAGGAGTCGAGGCCGTCGACGAGGATCGTGGCCGAGAACTTGTCGTTGTCGCCGGTGACCACCCAGTTGGGTTTGAGGATTCCACTGGGTGCGGCAATCTCGTCGAGGCTCAGCCCCATGCCCAGTTTCACCG
The DNA here is from genome assembly GCF_014897485.1 of Brevibacterium sp. FME37. NCBI lineage: Bacteria > Bacillati > Actinomycetota > Actinomycetes > Micrococcales > Brevibacteriaceae > Brevibacterium > Brevibacterium sp. FME37. The sequence continues at coordinate 86,551 of NZ_JABUYE010000016.1, read as the reverse complement.
TCTTCAGCACCTTCGTGCGCACCAACGCACGTGCTGTTCGCCTCACATCATCTGGGCCAGGTTGTGGGCCCGCCTGATCAGAGGATTCGAAGGCATCCAGCCACTCTGTCACGGCCACCGTCTCACCACGAGGATCGAAGTCCGCGAGATACCCCTTGCCCGAATAGGCGTTGACCAGGACGTTCATGCACTGCCCTGGGCTTGCCTCCGCCCTAGCACGACCGGCCGGTTCAGGTTTTCGGTTCCGCCGAAATATGCTGCTCGTCTGGGCACTGAGCACCGTCGACCAGAAGGGGTGGAGGACCTCTCTGACCTCGGCGTCGGCATTGGGCAGCTTGCGCCTGAAGACGGCGAGCGCCTCGGCGGCGGTGATGTTCGGTGCCAGCTTCAACGCCGTCTCCGGGGCGATCAGCTCTGGCTTCTCTCCCCCACCGGCGAAACTGTCCGGGTGCTCACGCATCCTTGGGCACCTGTCCGGCGAGCGCATCGTTTTGGCCGATGAGCATGCGTGCGGGGATGGCGCCGATCTTGTCGGTCTCCTTGAGCGCGTCGATGACATGTGCCGGGACAGGGTGCGACTTCTGCGTGGCCAGAGACACGACGATGAGGCCCAGGGTCGAGCACACGATGCCGACACCCATCGGATCGACACCGGTGACGTCGACGAGGCCAGCCATCTGCCAGCTCACCGAGGACACGGTGCCCAGGATCATGGAGACGATGGCTCCGGGAACATTTGCCTTCTTCCACCAGGCGGCCGCCACGTAGACGGGGACGAATGCGGCACCGAGGACTGTGGTGGCGAAGATGGCCACCTCGGCAACCGAGGGCGGGTCGTTGACAGCAACCCAGTAGCCGATGATCGCGAGGATGAGGACGGTGAAGCGTGAGACCCACACTGACTGCCTGTCGCTCATATCCTTCTTGATGAAGCGCTGGAACAGATCCTGGCTGGCGATCGTGCCCGACTGCAGCAGCAGCGCATCGGCCGTGGACATGATCGCGGCCATGATGCCTGCCATGACGATACCCACGGCGAAGTTCGGCAGAACCGTGTCCGCGACCTGGAAGACTGCGAGCTCAGGGTTGTCGAGGTTGGGCAAGATGATCAAGGCCATGATGCCCACGATGTAGGGCGCCGGAATGAAGAGCAGGTTGAAGCCGGTGGCGTACAGGCTTGCTGTGCGCGCGACCGAGGGGCGCTTCATGGCCATGTGGCTGACGTTGACGTGCGGCCAGCCCATGTAGCCGATGGAGAAGACGAGGACGGCGCCGATGATGACGCCCCACTGCACCGAGCCGAATCCCTCGGGCCCCCACATGGTGAGCAGGTTCGGGTTGATCTCTCCCACCGCATTGTTGCCGGCAGTCCAACCGCCGACGGCCTGCAGGGTGCCGATGAGGATCCAGACCATGCCGATGAGCATGATGATGGCCTGGACGAAGTCGGTGTACGCCACCGCAAGGTAGCCGCCGAGGAAGGTGTAGAAGACGATGACGCCGATGGCGACGAGCAGGGCCCAAGCGTAGGGAATGCCGGTGACCATCTCCAAGCCGCGACCGCCCGCGATGAACTGAGTCATCACGTAGAAGAAGATGCAGAACACCGCCACCGGGGCCGCGATCATCCGGATCCACTTCGAAGGGTAGCGATGCTCGAGATATTCGATCGAGGTCAGCGATCCGAGGATCTGGGAGAGCTTGCGCATGCGCCGCCCCAGGATCGACAGGTTGAGCACTCCGCCGCCGATGTCGCCCATCGCGTACCAGAGTGAGAAGTAGCCCTTCGTGTACGCCAGCGATCCGGCACCGAGGAACATGTACCCCGACATCGACGAACTCTGCAGGCGCAGTGCCGTGACCGCAGGACCCAGGCTGCGCCCGCCCAGCAGGTAGCCTTCGCTGTCCTTATTGCCGATCTTGAGTGTCCACACGCCGATGCCGGCCATGGCGATGAAGTAGATGACGAGGAACCAGGTTTCGAGGTTCATGCCAGTCCCCCGTTCTCAGTCCCGGAGCGGCGCTCCGTCGCCGAGGGGGTGAGCTGGTCCTCGGCCACATCCTCGGCTTTCCAACCGCGTGAGAGGTAGACGAAGATCAGCGTGTAGATCACCCATATTGCGGGGATGCCGAAGATGATGACGACGGTTGCCGTCGGGAGACCGAACATTGAGACCACCTCGTTGTGTCACTGAACAGGACTGGCAGGTGCGGCCCCTACAGCGACCGCACCATAGGTGACCATACAACGTTTTGTCAGTCAGCTCACACACTTCTCACGCGCGGGGCGTGCCGCTGTTCAGGACACCGCGACCAGCCTCTCAGTCCACGACGAATTGGCGGTCGTGGAGGCCGGTGGCGCTGCCGGGGATCGCGGGGCGGCGTTCGGAGATCTGAACGTTGCCGTCTTCGTCGACCGCTCTGACCGTCACGGTGTGGGTGCCCGGTTCCAAGTCGTCGAAGGGGCATCGCCATTGTCGCCAGGTGTCGGTGGTCAGCTCCTCACTCAGCTCCGCTGTGTGCCAGTCGCCGTTATCGATGCGCACTCGCACCTCGGCGATGCCGACGTGTTGGGCCCAGGCCATTCCCGCGGTGACGATCTGCCCGTCTTTGTTGGGGCTGACATGGACACCGGCGCGGGGAACGTCGATTCTAGAAGCGACGAGTATGGGTCCGTGGGTGGACCATCCTCGTTTCGTCCAATAGGCCTGTTTGTCGGCGAAGCGGGTGACTTCGAGTTCGGTCACCCATTTGGTCGCGGAGACGAAACCGTAGAGTCCGGGGACGACGAGCCTGGCGGGGAACCCGTGGTCGCGGGGCAGCGGTTCACCGTTCATCCCGACTGCCAGCAGGGACGCCCGATCATCTGTGAGTGCTTCGAGAGGTGTCGAGGCAGTGAAGCCGTCATCGGATGTCGAGAGCACCATGTCTGCGCCTTTCTTCGGGCCGGCGCGTTTGAGCAGCTCACGCACCGGGTAGCCCAGCCAGGTGGCATTGCCCACGAGGTCGCCGCCGACCTCGTTCGAGACGCAGGTCAGGCTCACACGATGCTCCTCCAGCGGCAGCTCGAGCAGCTGCGCCATGGTGATCGTGACTTCGTCTTCGACCATTCCGTGGATGTGCAGCGACCAGGACGCGGCGTCGACGGAGGGCGGGATGAGTGCGGTGTCGATGCGGTAGAAGTCATCGTTAGGTGTCATGATCGGTGTGAGCCCCTCGATGTCGAAGTCTGCTCCAGCTGGAATCTTGGGCGCCGAGGTGGCCGGCCGTGGCAGCACCAGCTTAGTCACCGCTCCTGCCGCATTTCGGGCGAGGATCGAAGCCGACTGACCTGCAGCGATCGCGGCCATGCCGACCGCGCTCAGACCTGCGGCGAGACCGAAGAAGGCGCGACGGTCGGTGCCCGGTTGATTGTCAGCACCGAAGTCCTCATCGCGTCCGACAGAATTTCGGGCAGATGACTCGGTGCCGTTGCTGAATCGGATCAGTGCCACATAGGCTGCACATCCCAACGCCACACCCACGAGTGCCGGAACCGTGTCGAGGATCGTTCCTCCTGTGCTCAGCAGCACCACGACGGGCAGGATTCCGAGGCCGATGAGGAGGACGAAGGACAGGGCCCTGCGGTGCAGGCCGATGCGCCCGATCACACCGCCGAGGATCGCTCCGACGATGACGAGGGTGATGACGAGTGCGAGCTTGTCGTTCGTACCGAATACGCTGATGGCGGTCTTGATCATGGCGGTAGGCACGAGTGGGATGATCGTCTGCCCCAGGATCAGCAGGGGCGCTGAGGTTGCAGAGACGGCGCCGGCGATGAACTCTGCAGTACCGAAATACACCAGGGTCGCGACGATACCGGCGAGGGTGAAGAGTAGCGGGCGGCGATCTGTCATCGGATTTTCGCACCTTCTTAGGGCAAGTGATGGTGCCCTCGATTATCCTCCTCCGCGACCGTCAGCGGGCAGGAACTTCTAGGCGAGGTTTCGGCGCAGTCGTACTGCGGCGTCGAGCAGCTGCTCCAGGCGTGCCTGTTGCTGCACCTCCGGCAGATTCGCGGTCGAGGCTATCCCCTCATCGATCAGGACGACGACCTGATCAGCCAGGCTCTGATCTCCCAGGTCAGGGACCGTACGGCCACCGGAGCCGATGGATGAGAACCGTGCGAGCGCCTCGGCGATGGTGTCTCTCCTGGACATGGAGCCGACGTCGGTGGGGGGAGAATTCGGGCCCGCCGCGGCGAGCTGACGCGGGTTGAGGCCGATGATGCGGATACGCAGACGGCGGACCTCCGTTTCGAGGTCCGCCGTCACGTTGTTCATGGCCCAATCATAGACGCTGTCCCCGGGACCACACAGCTGGTGTGGGGTGCCGGGACCAACGGTGTCTAGTTCCTGAAGTAGGAGATGAGACGCAGGATTTCGATGTAGAGCCACACGAGGGTGACCATGAGGGAGAAGGCGCACATCCAGGAGTACTTCTCCGGAATCCGCTGCTTCACACCCTGCTCGATCATCTGGAAGTCCATGATCAAGGTCATGGCCGCCAGCACGGTGGCGACGATGCCGATGATGACACCGAGCGGCATTTCAAATCCCATGATGTTGATCGGCACGCTGCGGGCACCCCCGGTGCCGGTCATCATCGCGATGCCGAAGTTGATGAGCGAGAAGATGGCGTACCCACCGATGGCGATCATCATGAACTTCTTCATCTTCGAGCCGTAGCGCACGCCCTTGAACTTGAACAGGGCGAGCATGACGCCGAAGACGCAGAGTGTGGCGAGCACGGCTTGGATGACGATACCGGGGAACATCGTTTCGAACATCGAGGAGATGCCGCCGAGGAAGACTCCCTCGAACGCGGCGTAGCCGATGATCAGGGCCTTGCTCGGTTCCTTCTTGAAGGCGTTGACAAGACCGAGGACCAGTGCGATGAGCATCGCAGGGAAAGCCAGTGGCGGAACGAACCAGCCGAGGACGGCACCGGCGAGAAGAATGGTGAAGAGAACACCGGTCTTCATCATGACGTCGTCGTAGGTCATCGCCCGGTCAGCAGTCTGCGGACCGGCATTGCGGTTCTGCGCGGCTGGCTGGTCGAACAGGTTGTTGAGCTCCTGGTCGGACATGACCGGTTCGTTGCGTCCGGCCTGAACTCCCTGGTTGAGAGCCCGGTTCATCATGGGGTTACTCACGGTCGAGATCCTTTCGATCTGAGCAGGTTGCTCGCGCAGTCGAAATGCCGCACGAGAGTTGAATCTTGGTCTCAGTCTAGTCACTTGAGCTGGACAGTCACTGATGACCCGGCGCAAGAGCCAGTGAGCGTTGCACGATCGTAACGCTCGTCGGCGGCAAGGTTATTCCCACATCCACGGCAGGCGTTGTGTCCGCCCCGCCTCGCGAGCCCAGCCAGAACCCTCAGCCCATGTGGTAGCTCGTGGCTGCACCCGGGCCCCATGGGATTCCTGTGGCCCACCAGATGAAGAAGAGGAGTCCCCAGAGAATGAACATTGCGAACGAGAGCGGAATGGTGAACGACAGAACGGTGCCGATTCCCGCGTCCTTTTTATATCGCTGGATGAAGCCGAGGACCACAACGAAGTACGGGCTCATCGGGGAGATGATGTTCGTCGTGGAGTCACCGATGCGATAGAGGGCCTGCGTGGTCTCCGGGGCGATGGACAGGAGCATGAACATCGGCACGAGGACCGGTGCCATCAGGGTCCACAGTCCCGATCCCGAGGTCAGGAACAGTGCGCCGAGGGCAACCAACAGCCACCCGCCGAGGAGGATGACGAAGGGTCCGGTGTCGAGTGAGCCGAAGAATTCGGCGCCGCGGATGGCGAGGATCTCGCCGAGGTTGGACATCTTGAACAGTGCGAGGAACTGGCTGGCGGCGAAGAAGAGGACGATGACGGGGACGAACGGCAGCAGTCCCTTGCCCATCATGTCGGGAATGTCCGAAGTCTTCTTGATCGATCCTGTGGCGTAGCCGTAGACGATGCCGACAATGAAGAATCCGAAGCCGATGATGGCTGCGATTCCTGCCATCAGTCCCGATTCGGGGCCGAAGCCACCGGCTTCATCGCGCAGGAACGAATCCTGGGGCAGTGCAAGGAAGAAGAGGAGTGCGGCGCAGGCGACGATGCTGAGCACAGCGAAGACCATGCCGCGCTTCTCGTTGGCATCCAGCGCCATTTTGACATCGAAGTTGTCGGGATCGTTCTCGTCTGGTTCGTCGAGTTCGATCTGGTCGGCTCGCTTCGACAGCAGCAGTTCGGTGACGAGAGTGACGGCGGCGGCGACGACGAACATCGAGACGAAGTTGAAGTAGAAGTTCGCAATCGGGCTGACCACGTAGTCGGGGTCGATGATCTGAGCCGCCGACGTGGAGAGCCCGCCGAGGATGGTGTCGAGGGAGTTGACCATCGGCGCCGCAGAATACCCACCCGAGGTGGCGGCATAGGCGACAAGACACCCCAGCAGCGGATTGCGACCCACAGCTTTGAACGCGAGCCCGCCCAGGGGAATCATGATCATGTAGGAGGCGTCGGAGGCAATCGAGGAAGCGGTTCCGGCAAGTGCCACGATGAACGTGATCCACTTCGGTGAGGCACCGGCGATGGTTCCGCGCAGCATCGCCGGGATCAGTCCGGACTGCTCGGCCACGGCTACGCCGATGAGGACGATGAGCACGAGACCCAACGGTGGGAACGTGACGAAGTTGTTCGTGGCTCCGGCGACTATCTCCCGCAGGGACTCTGTGCTGAAGAGGTTGGTGACGCTCACCGTCTTGTCGGTGGCCGGGTTGACGGCCTCCAATCCGACGGCGGAGAAGATCGCGGAGAGAACCATCACTACGACGGCCAGGGACAGGAACAGCCAGAAGGGGTGCGGAAGTTTGTTTCCGGCCTTTTCTATGATGACCAACAGGCGCATCAGCCAGTCGAGTTCGGCCGGTTTCTTCTTCGCGGTGTCGGTGGCAGCTGCATTGCGTGACATCGATACTCCTCGGTGATTCGTCAGAAGGGGTGTGCAGATGGGCCGAAGCTCATCCAGTGGTCGAGTCACGGCTCGTCTGTGGCAGGGACCACTGTGTGCACGCCCCAGTGTTATGGACAACACCGATTACAGGCGAGCCGATCTCATATCCTGGATCGCCTGAGCGCAGCGAAAATGCCGACCGCACGTAGGTGCGATCGGCATTCTCAGGTTGCGGGGGTCTTCAGCTCAGCGTTCGAGGTTTCCCTGGATGAAGGCTTCGACTGCGTCGTGAGCTGCGTCATCGCCATTCTGCTCCGGGGGCGACTTCATGAAGTACGACGAGGCGGAGATGAGAGCTCCGCCGACGCCGCGGTCGAGTCCGATCTTGGCCGCACGCACGGCGTCGATGATGACTCCGGCCGAGTTCGGTGAGTCCCAGACCTCGAGCTTGTATTCCAGCGACACCGGAGCATCACCGAAGTTGCGGCCTTCGAGACGGACGAAAGCCCATTTGCGATCGTCGAGCCACTCAATGTAGTCGCTGGGTCCGATGTGGACGTTGCGGGGCTCGAGCTCGGCCGAGGTGTTCGAGGTCACGGCCTGGGTCTTCGAGATCTTCTTCGACTCGAGGCGTTTGCGCTCGAGCATGTTCTTGAAGTCCATGTTGCCGCCGACGTTGAGCTGGTAGGTGCGGTCGAGGACGACGCCGCGGTCCTCGAACAGCTTGGCCATCACACGGTGAGTGATGGTCGCACCGATCTGGCTCTTGATGTCGTCGCCGACGATCGGCACGCCGGCGGCACGGAACTTTTCGTCCCATTCCTTGGTGCCGGCGATGAAGACAGGCAGGGCATTGACGAAGGCGACCTTCGCATCGATGGCGGCCTGTGCGTAGTACTCGACGGCTTCCTGCGAACCTACGGGCAGGTAGCAGACGAGAACATCGACCTGTGCCTCACGCAGCGCCTGTGCGACGTCGACGGGTTCGATGTCGGATTCGACGATGGTCTCGCGGTAGTACTCGCCGAGGCCGTCCAAGGTCGGTCCGCGCTGAACCTCGACACCGGTCGATGGCACGTCGGCAATCTTGATCGTGTTGTTCTCACTGGCCGTGATCGCCTCAGCGATATCGGCGCCGACCTTTTTGCCGTCGACGTCGAATGCGGCGACGAATTCGATATCACCGACGTGATAATCGCCGAACTCAACGTGCATGAGTCCCGGTACTTTACTTCCTGGGGCCGCATCCCGGTAATACTCAACACCTTGGATCAGGGAAGAGGCGCAGTTGCCCAATCCGGCAATCGCGACTCGAATCGATTTCGTTCCCACGTCTGTGATCTCTCCTTTGTCATTTCGGGTCTCCCCGAGCGTCAGGTCTCCCCAACTGGGGCCATCTTGAAATGACCCCGACTATTCATCTTAATGTCCTCGTCAAAACGGCGAGACGTCCTCGTCGAAACGTCGAACGTGTGATCGGCGGAAGTTTATTCCCCTGCCGATCGCGGTGTGTGGGCTCAGCTGACGACGAGCGGTTCCAAAACCAGATCCGGATGATTCTTCTGCACGCCCTGGAGGCGCCACCTGTCTGAGAACAGGGCGAGCAGCTCACCGTCAGAGCGGTGCAGAACTTCAACTGATCGTTCCCTCGCCAGCGTCGGCACGCATTCTGGTGTGGTGCGCCGAGCCAAGGAGAAGTTGAGGCGCTCCAGCGAACAGGGCGCGTGGAATTCGTTGTTCATCCGGTCCTCGGCGACCTCGAACTGCATCGGTCCAACGGCTCCGAGAACCGGGGCCTGGTCACCGCGCAGGTCAGAGCGAAGCACCTGAATGACTCCTTCGTGGTCGAGCTGTTCGATACCGCGGCGGAACTGCTTGTACTTCGAGGAGTCCTTGGCCTTGATGACCATGAAGTGTTCGGGAGAGAACGTCGGAATGCCGGGGAATTCGACCTTCTTGTCCAGGTAGAGCGAATCGCCCACCCGCAGTGCACTGGCGTTGACCAGTCCGACGACGTCTCCTGGGAAGGCTTCATCGACGACGTCGCGGTCACGGCCGAAGACCTGCTGCGCATACTTCGTAGCGAAGGGTTTGCCGGTCGCGGCGTGGGTGAGCACGGAACCGCGTTCGAAGACACCGGAGCAGACTCGAATGTAGGCCAGCCGGTCACGGTGGTTGGAGTCCATGCCTGCCTGGACCTTGAAGACGAATCCGGAGAACGGATCGGCCACGTCGCGCGGCACATCGTTCTTGTCCAGACGCGCCTCTGCCGCGGGCGCCAGGTCGACGAGCATGTCGAGGAGTTTGTGGATACCGAAGTTGAGCACCGCCGAGGCGAACATCACCGGGGTCGACTTGCCGGCCAGGAACGTCTCCTGATCGTGGTTCTGATCCTCCATGTCGAGAAGATCGGATTCGTCGACAGCAGTCTGCCAGGCATCGCCTTCGAGCTCGACGGCTTTGTCCGCGCCATAGGTCTCTTCGCCGGCGATGGTGGCACCGGCATTGGTGCGGTCGTACTTCGTGTAGTCACCGGTGAGACGGTCAAGGACTCCCCTGAAGTCACCGGACTGGCCAACAGGCCAGGTCAGCGGGGTGGGCAGGAGTCCGGTGCGTTCCTGGACCTCATCCATGAGCTCCAGCGCGTCGAGACCGGCACGGTCCCATTTGTTGATCACGGTGATGATCGGGATGTTGCGGTGGGCACAGACTTCGAAGAGTTTCATGGTCTGCGCTTCGAGGCCCTTGGCTGCGTCGATGAGCATCACGGCACAGTCGACGGCGGAGAGTACTCGATAGGTGTCCTCGGAGAAGTCCGCGTGACCCGGGGTGTCGACGAGGTTGAAGACCGCATCCCGATACTCGAACTGCAGCGCCGCTGAGGAGATCGAGATGCCGCGGTCCTGCTCCATCTTCATCCAGTCGGAGACAGTGGCGCGGCGGCCGGCCTTGCCATGGGTGGCGCCGGCCTTGCCGATGGCTCGTGCGTGCAGTGCGAGCGCCTCGGTGGTCGTCGATTTACCCGCGTCGGGGTGCGAAATGACAGCGAACGTCCGGCGGCGAGCCGCCTCGGTTCGAATGTCCTTGTCAGAATACTGGCCAGAAGTCACCAAAATATCTTATCTCTCTTCTGTCGTTGAACGGGTGTCCGGTCAGTCACAGTTGTGGTTAGTGTGCGCGGTCGGCTCTGCGGGGTGTCCAGCGTCTTGTCGGATTTCGCGTTTATGCTGGATGGCGATGAATGAGGAATTTGTTGAATACGCCGGACGCTCCGAACCGAGGGAACGCCTGCTCAAGGCCCTGCCGCTGATTTTCGCGGCGATCCTCGGCATCCCTGCCCTGGTGTACGCGATCAAGTTTTCGCTCGAGATCGGTCAAGTCACCAGTTACCTCTTCGACCTCGGGACATCCGGGTGGGAGGCCTTCAGCATGGTGATGCTCAGTCTCTCAGGCGCGTTCTGCCTTGTCTTCTACCTCGTGTTCCTCTTCGTCGGGACCCGCCGACGGACGTGGAAATGGCGTATCTGGTGGTCTGTCGCCGCATTCCTCGCCGCCGCGGTCCTCCCCATCTGGTGGTTGTTCGCCGGCTACTTCACCTCCGGCCCCGCCTAGTCGCAACTCTCAGCGCCGCGACCCATCACAGTTGTGCGAGTGCCTTCGCGATCCTCTTCTCCGACACCGGGTGGGCAGTTCCCAGCGAATTCGCGTAGAGGCTGACGCGCAGCTCCTCGAGCATAATGATCACGTCCCGCCACTCACTGGGCACCGAGACCACGATCCGTGACCAATTCGCTTTGGCCAGCTCGGGGAACCTGTTGCCGACCTTCTTCAACACGGCGTCGCTGCTGCCGCTGATACGGTCCATGAGCTGCTTGTCGCGCATCGGCGAGTTCTGCATTCCATCGATGCGGACTACCTCAGCCTGCACCCACCGGGGCAGATCGCGGAGCATCTGCCCGGTCATCGCGGCCACCGACTCACCTGTGACTCGTGCTCCCCGCCATGTCTGCACATCTGCCAGGTTGGACAGGATCGCCAACGATGAGGCCTTTGATACGCGCCGGTCGAGTTCGGTGGTGGACCGCAGTGCCTTCATCAGATGAGGCAGCAGGTTCGAGCACATGTCGGTCAGGGCCGCGTGCATCGCGGCTTCCAGCTTCCCGAACTCTCCGGCATCTGCCACCCAGCTGGTCTCAGCAGCACCCAGCTCGGTCTCGACGACGCTGCGGATTCCTGCCCTGATGAGGGCGTGGAGCATTTCGTCCGAGGACTGCTGGTGACCGGCGAGGACGAGTTTCTCATCGGTCGTCAGTCCTTCTCGCAGGTATTTCAGTGCCTCGTTCGTGCGCAGGCCCAACAGGGTGATGAGCCCCTCGCGTGAGGCCAAACGGGCCTGGGCAGCCGTGTCGAAGGCTACGAGGTCGACGCTGGTTCCACGGTCGACCAACCCGGGCACAGCCCCGACTTCAGCCTCGTCCGGGCTGGTCAGCGTGCCGAACGACCATGAGGTGAGTCCCGTCTTGGCATTGAACGAGACCTGCTTAGCCCGGGCCCTGCGCACCTGAGGTTTCGCCGTCGCCGTCAGCTTGGTCAGGTCCTCGCCGATACCCACTGTTGTGGTCCCGTCGATGACGCGGAAGCGGATCCGCAGGTGCGGCGGAATACGATCTTCGTCGAAGTCCGCGGCGGTCACGGTGATGGGAACCAGGTCGTTCAGGCCTCCCCCGCCCGCACGTTCGCTCAGGTGAGCGGCGAGCACCTCGGGCAGAGCCCCGCGGTAGGGAGTGAGCATGGGCAGGATGTCGCGGGCGACGTCAGGCGCGGGTACGAAATAGCGGCGCTTGTTCTTCGGAAGCGACCGGATGTAGGCGGCGACGAGTTCCTCACGCAGGCCCGGGACCTGCCAGGAGAACTCATCGGAATCCACCAGGGGCACGGACGCTGCCGGGAGTTCGACGGTCACCCCGTCCTCGGTGCTGCCGGGTTCGAAGGAATACCTCAGCTTCGCCATCGAACCGTCGACCAGTTCCCATTCCATCGGGAAATCGTCGGCCACCGAGGCGGTGAGTTCCTCGCTGTCGTCGCTGAGCAGGATCGACGTGTTCAGATCCAGCAGATGCGAGTCGCGACGCTTCTGCTTTTTCCACCAGGCACGGAAGTCCGCCGCCGAGGTGATTGTGGCAGGAATCCGTTCATCGTAGAACTCGAAGAGCGCATCGTCCTGGTCCAGGACCCTGCGGTTGCGTGTGCGTGAGGCGAGCGCTTCTGCCTCATCGATGACCGTCACATTGTGTTCGAGGAATCCGAAGCGTTCGTGCCAGTCACCTTCGATGAGGCCCTTGCGGATGAACATGTCCCGTGCGGCCTCCTGGTCGAAGGTCCCATAGCCGACCCGCCTGTCGGAGACGAGAGTGACGCCGTAGAGCGAGATCTTTTCGTAGACCATCGAACCGCCGGCCTTCTTCGACCAGTGCGGGTCCGAATACTGTCTGGTCACCAGATCACCGGCTGCTTCGACAACCCAGTCGGGTTCGATCGCTGAAACGGTACGGGCCCACAGTCTGGAGGTTTCGACGAGTTCGGCGGCCATGACGAAGTCGGGCTTCTTCTTGAACAGACCCGATCCGGGGAAGATCGCGAAGCGGGTACCTCGGGCTCCCTGATAGTCCTTGTTGCGTTCGGACCGGGCACCGATCATCGACAGCAGCCCCGTCAGCAGTGCCCGGTGGATAGCCGCGGCATGAGGGTCGAGTCTCGCGCTTGCAGCACTCTGTCCGGAGTCCTTCTCCGCATCCTGCCCGCCGTTCTTCTTCGCGCTGCGTTTCTGTGCGCTGAGTTCGGCGAATCCGACCTTGCCGCTGGCGCTCTTCGAGCTCGTCGGAGCAGCGGCAGTGTTCGACGTGCTCGACTGAGGCCCGGAAGCCTTTGCCGGCGACGCCGATGCGTCGGCAGCAGACGCCTCGACCGGGCGCCACACCGACTTGTTGACACGGATGCCGGAGGAGCCGAGCAAAGAGCGCAGCTGGCCGACGAGGTCCTGCCATTCGCGGATGCGCACGAAGTTGAGGAACTCGGCCTTGCATTGGCGGCGGAATTTCGAACTCGTCAGCGCGAACTGCTGGTCGTCGAGGTAGTTCCACAGGTTGAGGTAGGACAGGAAGTCGCTGCCCGGGTGGGTGAAGCGGGCGTGCTTCTCATCGGCGGCCGCGCGCACCTCGGTAGGTCGTTCGCGGGGGTCCTGAATGGACAGCGCGGCCACGATGACGGTGACCTCTCCCCCACATCCCGCCTCGGCGCCGGCGATGACCATGCGCGCCAGCCTCGGATCGATCGGGAGCAGGGACAACTGTCGACCGGTCGGGGTGACCGTGATCGTTCCGGCCTTATCGCTGGTCAGAGCCCCCAGTTCGGAGAGCATGGTGCGCCCGTCGCGGACGGCTTTGGCCTCTGGTGGGGTGAGGAACGGGAACTCGAGGATCTCCTTGTCACTTGAGGCGAACCCCAGGTCGGCCATCTGCAGGATGACGCTGGCGAGGTTGGTGCGCAGGATCTCCGGGTCGGTGAACTCGGGTCGCGACTCGAAGTCCTCCTGCGAATACAGGCGGATGCAGATGCCGTCGCTGGTGCGACCCGACCTGCCCTTGCGCTGGTTCGCGCTCGCCTGGGAGATGCGCTCGATCGGCAGTCGTTGGACCCGGGTGCGGTTGGAGTACCGGGAGATGCGGGCGGTGCCGACGTCGATGACGTATTTGATGCCGGGCACCGTCAGCGAGGTTTCGGCGACGTTCGTGGCCAGCACGAGGCGTGGCCTGGAGTGAGGTTTGAAGACCTTCTGCTGTTCACCGGCGGAGAGTCGGGCGAAGAGCGGCACGACTTCCCAGTTGCTCAGACGCGGACGTTTGCGCACGTGAGCCTCGAGGGCATCGGCGGTGTCGCGGATCTCGCGTTCCCCGGAGAGGAAGACGAGGATGTCGCCGGGTTCTTCTGCGCTGAGTTCGTCGAAGGCGGCGATGATGCCCTCGGTCTGTTCCTCGGGCCCCGTTTCGTAGCTCCCGGATTCCCCTGGACCGTCGTCGCCGTCTTCCTCGTAGTCGTCGACAAGTGGACGGTAGCGCACCTCGACCGGATAGGTTCGGCCGGCGACCTCGATGATCGGAGCGTCGTCGAAGTGTGCGGCGAAGGACTGCGGGTCAATGGTCGCCGAGGTGATGATGACCTTGAGCTCGGGCCGCTTGCCCATCACCTCTTTGAGTGAGCCGAGGAGGAAGTCGATGTTGAGGCTGCGTTCGTGCGCTTCATCGATGATGATGACTTCGTAGTCGCGCAGCAGCTTGTCCCGAGAGAGTTCGGAGAGCAGGATGCCGTCGGTCATGACCTTGACCCGGGTCGAATCCGCGACCTGCGCGGTAAATCGCACCTGGTAGCCGATGGTCCCGCCGAGATCCTCACCGAGTTCGTCGGCGATGCGCTCAGCCACGGTCCTGGCAGCGATTCGCCGAGGCTGCGTGTGCCCGATCAGTCCGTTGACTCCCAGCCCCAGTTCGAGGCAGATCTTGGGCAGCTGGGTGGTCTTTCCCGATCCCGTCTCGCCGGCGACGATGACGACCTGGTTGTCTCGGATAGCCGTGGCGATCTCGTCTTTGGCGGCCGAGACCGGCAGGTTCGCCGGGTAGGTGACGTCGACAGACCGGGACTGCCGGGCTGCCGTCAGCCGAGCCCGACGTTCACGGTGAGAGGCGCCGGTGTTCTTGCGTCGCTCATTCTTCCGCCGAGGTGAGCGCTTGGCGGATCGTGCGTCCTTGCCCACGGTGTGACTGTCTTTGTCTGGGACTTGGGAGCCCTTGCGCGAGGTCTTTGAGCCCTGACGCGGTGGCTGTGTGCCCGGGCGTGGTGACGGCGTATCCGTCCGCGGGGTCGAGTTGCCCGTGTCCGGGCTCGACGATGCTGAGTTCTCATGTGCCATTTCAGTTCCCAGCTTAACGTCTGCCCCGCCGAGGCGGAGATCCTCGGTGTCTGGACCCGTCCGGCTGCCGCGTGCCTGCAGGTGCTCAGGCGCTATTGGCCACCCACTGCTCAGTCGTTGTCGGCCAGCGCCCGCAGCTTGGCAAGGTAGGCCTCCCAGTCCTGACCCTCGGGCATGTTCGGACTGCGAGGGTTGAGTCCGACCTTCCCATCGATGCTCTCGCGCACGATGTCGGCCTGACCCACATGCCTCGCAAGGTCGACAATGACGTGCACCATGATCTGCTGCAGAGACACCGCCGCCTTCTCAGCCTGCCAATGGGGAACCGTGCCCTGCGCCTCGAGCGCGTGGGTATCGATCGTCTCGTCGGCGAAGTCCCACACACGTCGGTAGAAGTCGAGGATGGAGTCCGCAGTTTCGCCCTCTGCCGCGTACCAGTCGGCTTGTGGGTCGGCCTCGAACTGCGCATCGGTGATGGCCTCACCGGGATGTGGCCAAGGCCTGCCGAAGGTGTCACCGAAGTACCCGATCTCCACATTCGCCATGTGTTTGACGATGCCTGCGAGATTGAGCCCCGTAGCCGTCTGCGGCAGCCGCAGGTCGCGTTCGCTGAGTCCGATGAGCTTCCACATCAGATCATTGCGGCATGCCTGCAGGTGGTTCTTGAGTATCGTCTTCATCGCATCGTCGCGGGCCATGCTTTTAGTCTGCCGCACCCTCGGGAAGAAGGATAGGTCCTTCGCGGCGATCCACCACGAATATCTCCCATCCGCCCGATGGAAGAACTATTCCGCCGCACGGCGGAACCTCGGCGCGCTATTCGACCACACCAGTTATCCTCGATACGTGACCCCCGATGACTCTCGCAGCAGGATCGCCCGACGGTTGTTTCCCGACGGCGAGGACCCCGACCCTCGTTTCACCCTCGCCAACGAACGCACGTTCCTGTCCTGGATCCGCACAGCCTTGGCGTTCATCGGCGGAGGCATCGCGGTCGAGGCCTTCACCTCGGAGATCTTCACCTCTGGACTGCGTGCGACCCTGTCGATCGTGCTGATGGTCATCGGGTTCATCCTCGCCGCCGGTGCCGCCTTCAGATGGCACCGCATCGAGTCGGCCATGCGCCACAAAACCTCGCTGCCACTTCCCCTCATCATTCCCATCGTCAGTCTGGCCTCCGCGCTGGGTGCTGGCCTCCTCGTTCTGGTCTTCGCCGGAGTCCTGTGACCGCGCGGCGTCCCAGACGGCCCCAGCCACACCCCGATCCTGGGCTGCAACCGGAGCGAACGACTCAGTCCTGGCTGCGCACCAGCCTCACGATGACCGTTGTCAGTCTGCTGTTCATCCGGTGGATCAATGTGTTCGAAGGTCTCTCTGTCATCGTCTTCGTCATCTGCATCGCATTGGCGATCGCCGCAATCGCTCTGCAGGTCAGGCGCTACCGCCTCGGTTCGGTGTCCATCCGTGCCGAACGTGGCCGCCCGACGCCTTGGGCGGTCCTCTTCCTCACAAGCTCGGTCTGCCTCATCGCAGCTCTCGGAATCGCCTCAGTCATCAAGATCTCCCTCAATTGAGGTTCCTCGTTGTGAGACCGCCGTCCAGTTCCCGACCGGCATTGCCTAAACTGGTCTTCATGAAGGACGCACGTGAAGTTTCGACCGCCCCACTTGTCGCCGTTGGCCTCGTCGGCGGATTCCTGACCGCCCGCGAGACGGGGATCCGCCCCCTCGGCGGTGTCGTGCTCGCAGCTGCGGGCACCTATGCCGCTCGGACCTGGTTCACCAAGCAGGGCTGGCCCATCGGCACAGCGCTGACCTTGGGCTACCTCGGCGGGTTCGGGGCCTCTCATCCTCTGGCGAAGAAGATCGGTGCATGGCCTTCGGTCCTCAGCGTTGCTGCTGTCGCGGCGGCGGCGGCCTACGTGGCGGTCGACTCCGTCGAAGCTGACTGAGCGAACAAACCGACTCGGTCTGGCCGCAACTAACGTCCAAGACCACACCCCCTGCGCCTCGGCTGAAGCCGACTGATCCGGAAAGTGAGGACCACCGGTAGCCCATGCTGGCCGTTTTCGAAGGCTTCGCCGTCATCGCAGGTGTCATCCTGGTCGGATTCGTGCTCGGACGCTCCGAGGTCCTCGGACCCAATGGGCAGCAGGTCATCGCAAAACTCGTTTTCTATGCGGGTACTCCCACCCTGCTCTATGTCACTGTTGCCGACACCGACCTGGGGCTGATCTTCAACACGGCACTCCTGGCCACGGGCGGGTCGGCCGTGATTGTGGGCGTGCTCCTGTTCGTCCTCACCCGATACATCCGCAAACGCAGCACCGGCGAGGCGATGTTCTCCGCCTGGGCCGTCAGCTACGTCAACATCGGCAACCTCGGCATCCCGATCGCAGCCTATGTGCTCCACGACATCGGATATGTCGCACCGGTGCTGCTCTTCCAGCTGCTCATCCTCGCCCCCATCGGCATGGCCGTCCTCGATGCTTCGGGGAAGAAGAAGCTTGATCAGCACTGGTATTCGGGTGTGCTCCAGATTCTCCGCAACCCGATTGTCCTGGGTGCTGCCGCGGGCGTGGCCGCCTCGGCTACGGGATTCGAACTTCCGCGCTTCATCTTCGAGCCCATCGACATGATCGGTGCCACCGCAGTCCCCGGAGCGCTGCTGGCTTTCGGCATCTCACTCAAGGACGGGTGGGCTCTGCCGGCTCCGGGAACAAGGAAACAGCTGACGTACATCACGGTCGGCAAACAGATCATCCAGCCTGCTCTGGCCTGGATCATCGGCGGTCCCCTGCTGGGGTACTCCGGCATCGCCCTGTTCGCCATCGTCGTCACCTCGGCGCTGCCGACCGCGCAGAACGTCTACATCTACTCCATGCAGTACCGACAGTCCGAAGCACTCATGCGTGATGCGGTCTTCATCACGACCGTGCTGGCGGTGCCCACTCTCGTCATCATCGCAGCCCTGTTGGGCTGACCTCTCTGGCGGACTGGGGAACGGAAATCGGGACGGCGAGCCACCTCGACGATCCCAGCCTCCTTCCTGATCTGGAGGTCTGTGGCGTGTCGGAGCCCGCTTGCCCACTCGGGTCAATGACAATGGGGATGTGGCTGGAGACGAGAAGAACGAGACCGAAGACCTCCTGAGCAGGCGGATGAGTTCAGGATCCAGTAGTGCTGCCGAAAAGCAGACGGAGCCTCCCTTGGAGGCCGCGAACGATCCTTCGACGGACACCGAGGCGTTCGACCCGATCAGGGAACCGATCGCCAAGGACGAGCCGAAGCCCTCAACCGGGCCGGTGCGCGTTGCGCCCGCTCATTCGTCGACTCCTCCCGAGACTGCCCGGACACGTGAGGTTCCTGCTAACTCCCGCACAGCGGTGATGAGCGAAGCCGATTGGGCCGCTGTGACTCAGGCCGCGACGTCCACAGACACACACGACCCTGAGGTGCCCGAACGTCGCAGCAGCGTCCTCGATGTCATCGGGACCATCTGGATCACGCTGGCCACGCCGTTCATTCTCCTGGCTTTGGCTGTCCGATTCGTGGCCTCTGGGCTGTTCCTCAAGTTCGAGTACTTCCGTCCCGGGTTCCCGGCCGACCAGTTCGGCTTCGGCAGCGCCGACCGCGAACACTACGGCACCTACGTCATCGACTATCTGGCGAACCTCGACTCCCGGCGTTATCTCGCCGACGTCATCATGCCCAACGGCGAACCCATCTTCATCTCCGACGAGCTCAACCACATGGCCGACGTCAAGGATCTCATCTCCCTGCTGTACCTGATTGCCCTCGTCGGCCTCATCGGCGCTATCCTCTTCGGCCTCTACATGTCACGCACACACGGCCTGGGCATCCACGTCGGACTGCGCTTGGGTGCCATCATCAGCATCATCGGCATGGCCGGCGCGGCAGTGCTCGCATTCCTCGGCTGGGACACCTTCTTCCGCGGATTCCACAAGATCTTCTTCTCCAACGGAACCTGGGAGTTCTACAGCGACGACTCCCTCATCCGACTGTTCCCACCCCAGTTCTGGGTCGACGCAGGAATCGCCGGGGGCGGGCTCTTCGTCTTGCTGGCCGTCATCCTCTTCTGGCTCAGCTTCGCTGGCCACAAGAAGCGCCGCGCAGTGAAGAAGGCTCGGCGAGAGGCCTGAGCACAGCCGGCTTTACGCCCAGCACAACGGGCTGCTCGCCCAGATGAGTACTGCGGACTCTGTCCGCTCCACGGTTGTCGGCCGGGTGGTCTTTCCCCTTCCACCCGGCCGCAGTATATTCATCGCTCCGATTCGTTCCTCGCAATATCAGTACCGGCACCTGCCGCCAGGCCGCTTCAGTCAAGGCAGGTCGCGTCGGCCGCCGCGGTTGCTTCAGTCACCGCGATTGCTTCAGTCCAGCTACTTCAGTCGTCGACGGCGTCGCGTCCGCGGCGGACGATGATCGGGTCCGGTTCATAGACGATCGAGGTGTCCTTGTCCTCGTAGTCGAACTGGTTGAGGAAGTAGCGCATGGCATTGAGGCGTGCGCGCTTCTTGTCATTGCTCTTGATGGTGATCCAGGGAGCATGATCGGTATCCGTGCGGCGAAACATCTCTTCCTTCGCTGCAGTGTAATCGTCCCAGCGACCCAAGGACTCGAGGTCCATGGGAGAGAGCTTCCATTGTCGCACCGGGTCGATCTGGCGGATCGCGAAACGGGTGCGCTGTTCCCGCTGAGTCACAGAGAACCAGAACTTGGTGACGTGGATGCCGGAATCGATGAGCATCTTCTCGAATACCGGGGCCTGCTCCATGAACGTCTCGTATTCGCAGTCCGTGCAGAAGCCCATCACGCGTTCGACGTTGGCTCGGTTGTACCAGGACCGGTCGAACATGACGAACTCGCCGCTGGTGGGCAGGTGGCTGATGTAGCGCTGGAAATACCACTGGCCCGCTTCCTTGTCAGATGGCTTGTTCAGGGCCACGACGCGTGCCGCACGCGGGTTGAGGTGCTCGGTGAAGCGTTTGATCGTTCCACCTTTGCCGGCGGCGTCACGGCCTTCGAAGACGATGACGTGCTTACGGTCGGTGTCCTGCCCCCAGTACTGGAATTTCAGCAGTTCGACCTGTAGCCGGTATTTCTCGAGCTCGTATTCTTCCCGGTCCATGAGCTCCGGGTATGGGTAGCCCTCACGCCAGGTTTCAACCGCGCGCCCCATCGGATCGATGAGGTTCGGGTCCGTGGTGTGAGAGTCCTCGACCGTATAGCCTTCGATCCGAAGCTTGTCGATGTATTCGCGCAGGTTCTCATTGAGCAGATTGTTCACAGGCGCTCCTTCATATCGACAGCGTTCGTCTTCTTCAGCGGCCTGGCCTCAATATTGTGGTCATCACCAGTCCCCAGGCACAGTACTGAGTAGAGATGAACATCAGGCTATCCGATCGATGTCCTGTTTCGGAATGATTCCCAGACTCAGCAGGGGCGCCACGGCGACGAAGGCGAATGACAGTGGGTATCCGAACACTGTGATCAGCGTCCCGAATCCCGGACCCAAGATCGCAGACATGACGAACTGTCCCGTGTTCTGCGTACCCATGGCCTTGCCTGACCATTGGGGACCAGCTGCCTCGGCGACCGAGGCGAAGGCCAGCCCGTTATCGGCCACCGATACGGTCGAGGCCAGGATGAACACCACCGCCGCCACTACGGGCATCGGAGTGATGGAGATGAGCGCAATCGCCGCCACGAGGACGACGGCTGCAATGGCCACGATCCGCATCAGCCCGACCCTGGACCCGAGGCGATCGGAAAGCCCACCGACGATCATGCGCCCGATCGCTCCCACGATCTGAGAGGCCGCGACGATGCCGCCGGCGATGCCGGGGCTGATGTGCTGATTCGCGATGAGCCAGATGAGACCGTAGGTGGAGAACGCGAACTGTGGGATCACCAGCAGCGCGGAGACGGCGTGGATGCGCCACAGGAACGAATCCATCCGGTAGGGGTTGTTCGTCGCAGATGGCGCCTTCACCTCTCCCCTCGCCGAGGCGGAGCCTGGCCCGGCATCATCGGTGGCCGTGTGTACGACGGTGGGTGCCACCTCGGCGCGGGGAGGGTCCCGGACGAGTCCGAGACAGATCACGGACATGACCCCTGTGACGATGACGACGAACCACAGGTAGCCGGTGAACCCACCGGATGACGCGATGGGTGGGACGCTCAGTGCCGCGACACTTGTGCCAAGCGGCTGTGACATCTGCCTGATGCCCATGGCCAGACCGCGGCGGTGCCGGGGAAACCAGCCCATGACCACGCGTCCGCTGGCCGAGTTCACGGACGCGGCGGCAGCACCGGAGGCCGCGATGATGATGACCATCCACACTGGTGAGCCGACCACAGCCACCGCCAGCCCCGAGGCCAAAGCCGTCAGGGCGATGCCCAGAGTCATGGCCAATCGTTCACCGAACTTATCGGCGAAGGCGCCCCAGGCGATGAGGGTGAGGATGAGGCCGAAGCTCGGAGCTGCGGCCACAGTGCCAGCTTGGGTGAGCGTGTAGCCAAGATCCGTGTGCATATACGGAATGAGGAAAGCTGGTCCGGTGATCGCGACCGTGGCCGCCATCTGCGAGAGCACTCGGATGACGAGGATCACCCAGGCCTGTCTGCTGGGCGAGTTCTCTGTCATAAGTTTGAGACTAGTCGTCTCACATACGATCCGTCTTTGCGTCTCAGATCGCGGCGGACGCTCTGCCGTCGTGTCCCGGATCGCGGCGGGCGACTTTTCGCTATAAAGTGAGTGCTGGCGCTGCCCTTGCAGTGCCTGCACAATGGGCTGCAAGCCCAAATATCCCCCTATAGCCCAATCGGCAGAGGCAGTCGACTTAAAATCGATCAAGTGTGGGTTCGAGTCCCACTGGGGGGACCAACGGAACAGCCTCTCACCTGCAACAATGCAAAGTAAGAGGCTGAGTCGGATCTGATGGGGAGTCGAGTTCCCCACGGTTACCCATCTTTTTCGTTTCGGATTCCGCCGAACTGGTCGAGGATCGCAGACATATCGGGAGCCGCTGCCGCCTTCGCCACATAGTGCGTCGATGTGACCGCTGTGCCAGAATGACCGAGGACTGCCGCAGCCGCCTCGAGAGTCGCCTCAGCGTCGATGAGCGTAGCCACGGTTTTCCGGAACACGTGGGGCGAGATCCCGCCATGGTTTTCCATCGTCTTGAGAGCGTCGCGCAAGGACCGCCGATAGTTATTCGGCCACTTCCAGGTGCCTTTGCCGGACGGAAACACCGCGTTGGTCTCAGTCGGGATCGCCTCGACGCTACGACGAAGCAACACGTCCACCGCAAATGCTGGCAGAGTGAGGATCCGGAACCCGCTCGATGTCTTTGTGTGTGCCTGTCTACGCAACCCCTTCTTCTTGAGATAGACAAGTGTGCCCGAAACTGTCACTGTAGGTTGCTCACCTAGGTCCACGTCATCCCAGCGCAATGCAAGGGCTTCAGAAATTCGCAACCCCGTCCCGAGCATCACGTCGACGACATCAAGCAGATCACTCCCCCGTCGCGGTCCTCGGTAGCCTGTCCCGTGCTGCCATTTGCGCAGACCTTCGCGGAGCGCGCCGACCTCATCTACGGTGAGAGCTTCGACAGGCTTCTTCGGCCTCGACGGCAGACGCACATCTCGCACCGGATTCGACCGGACCGCGTCGTGACGGACGGCAAGCTTGAACATGCCATTGAGGACGGACCTCGCGGTCTTCGCGAGCCCCGGAGTCGACACTGCCTGCTCCCGGAGGAAGCGATCGACACGAGACACAGTGACCTCCATGAGCATGTATTCGCCGAGAGCCGGCAGAACATGCTGTTCAAGACTGTCCGTGTAACGTTCGATGGTCTGGGCAGTGCAACGTTCGATAAGGTCTGTATCGGCCAGCCAGACCTTCGACAATGCAGTCACGGTGGTTTTGCCGGTGATCGAGTCGCCAGCCGATTCGGTTTCGCCACGGAGGGTCTTGAGTAGGTTGCGTTCGGCCTTAGCCCCGGAATCGCCGTAAGCTTCGCGCTGCTTCGTCCTGCCGGTGAAGTCACGGAACCGAGCTCGCGCCCGCCACTTGTTTTCAGCGATCTCGGTTCGAGTGATTTTGCCCCACGCCCCGAGTTCAAGGCGGGGCCTAGGCACCGCCGCTACCTTCGCCGAGGCCTTCGAGATGCACCATGAACTCAATTATTCCGTATTCTTCGGCCATCTTCGCGATTCCAACAGTATCGGACTTTTCGAGGGCTTCGGCGGCTTCGTCGAGCAAGCCCATGTCTCGAGCACGCTGGATGCGTCGGGAGGCTGTAGCCCGCGATACATCGAGCGCTTCAGCAGTTGTGGAAATCACCGGACGACCGTTGCTGTACATCTTCACTAGGGTTGCCACGGTCGCTGCCTCACGAATGGTGTCATCTCCAAGCACCTGGCCGCCGGGCCGTGGGACGCGTCCTCTGAACTCCGGCGAGAACTCCCGAAAGTCGCTAGTACCAGATCGGTCGGCATCATCGATGGCTGCCAGGATCTCATTGATCGCAATTCTGGAGATATTGCCGGTACCAATCGCCTGACCCCCGTCCGGATCACCAAGTAGCATCCCTGTAATAACGAAGTCACCGTGCTCAGTCTGTGCCACCCGCGCCCACAACGGAAAAGGGACGTCGGGAACGTCGATGCGGTGCCAGAAGTCCGCCGATTCTCCCACGCCATTTATAGCCCTCCCCCACTCGCCATCAATCAATCCTTGATTCTCGGCCGGAGTTACTACAGGCACGGGACGTCGATCAGCAAAGTTCATAGCCACCACTTTATCAATTTCACCGATCTTCGGCAATCGATGCAAACTCCTGATAATATGATTGCATCGATAATTTACGAATGGTGCAATGAAGGAGATGATGACCATGACGACGACCTACAGCGACGCCCGGTGGTTGACAGCGGACGACCTCGCAACTGAACTGCAGATCCCGAAGCAGACGATCTACCGGTGGCGCGTCGAAGGGTACGGGCCGACAGCACACAAGATCGGCCGTCATCTGCGTTTCTCACGTGACGACGTCGACGCCTGGTACTCGACGCTCCAGGAAGTTGCCGAATCCGAATGAGGGACTCAGCTAGCGTCCGCACTGGCCAGGTCCACGAACCCTGTGCAACGGGACCTTGAAGCGGTCCGTTCGAAGAGAGCAGGTCGATGTTGACGCCTGGCTCGAGTAGAAACCCGAACCCCGACTTGCCTGATTCGTGAAATGTCCAGCAGAGGCTGCAACCCTGCAATCGGCTACTAGAGAAAGAAATTCAATGACGGAGAACTTATACCATGACACGAGTCTGGACCCGCTCGATGCTTCAGGACGCAATATTTGGCAGCGTCTCGATCTGCTCCTGAGCTTCGCCGAGAGCCAGACGCGCGAAGTCCACCATGACGATCCGAATTCGCTCTTGGGGGCGCTGAACTACCTCTGGGAACTCGAGACACAGATTCAGCGGGAACTCGACTACGCGGTCATCTCATTGAAGGAGTTCTGGCGCTATTCGTCCAGCGAAATCGCCATGGGCCTTGGCACGAAATGGGAACATGATCGTAGCGATTTACTCATCCCAGCCCCAGCCAACGAGTTGTACATCGCTTGGCGCGTAGCGCAGAAACGCTACCGCGAGGCGCTCAAGCGCCAGTTCGGGCCCGAAACCAAAGTGCCCTCCCAGGAGTACTTGGAATTGTACGTGGAAGATATCTGCTGGCGGAGAAGCGCGATGAATCCGCAATCACTCGGCTGATGAGACGAGGCGATCTTCCAGCCGGAATCAATTTCGGCTACCGATGGAGTGGTCGGCGTCATCGTCTTCACGCTGACGGATGAAGAAGATCCTCGGGCCCTGGGTTGCGAGTCTGCGAGTCAAGCTCCGTTCCAACAAGCTGACGGACGACCAAGTCGCAACGGCCGAGGATATCGGAGTTAGGTTCAGTCCCCCATACCGGGGCCCGAAGCCGAAGCCTCCGTCACGTGCCAAGCGAAAAGAAGGCGAGTACGTCGAGCGACTCAAACGACTCGATGACTTCTACAGCCAACACGGCCATATCAACGTGCCACAGCTGGTCGATACAGAAGAATTGCCGGGGTGCAGGGCGATGGGTTGCCCGTATTATGTCACTGTATCGACAAGGGATGCTCCCCCAGGCGGTCATCAAGACCGCTGAAGGGATGAATATCGGCTGGGACCCTAGACAAGGTGCCCGACATTGATTGGCATGCAACTGGGACAAGAACATCACCTCGAAGCCAGAGCTTCAGAGTGACTGCGGTGGCACCGCGGCCCAACCTGACACTTCCACCACCCAGTTTTTGAGGTCGAACGATTAGCGAACGACGGGCAGGGCCTAACCTGGGTTATCACTCGCTGGTCGGCGGTATGCGGCGCGTAGACCTGACGACCGATCGGTTTGATCATGCCGGGACTGATGCAAGGAGAGATGTCAGTGTGAGTGTCTCCTCAACCTGCATCAGTCCCTTTAGACCTTGCGACAGTCTTCCCACCCACACACGCCGGAGAAGAAGCGTTCTCATTGATGCCGGACCGGTGGAAGCAGGTGTGACAATCTAGCCTTCTTCGACTATGCGCCGACGAAGGGATCGAATGAAGTGACTCAGATACTCGCCGATTTTTTCAGGGCTTCGAGGAATTGTGCGGCCAAAGGGTTGTTGTCGTTGGTTCGAGTAGCGGAGACTATGTGGCGTCGCGGCAAGCTGCGGTTGATCGGAAGCGCAACGGTGCCAGCTTCTTCGCTGAGCGCGATTTCTGGGATCATCGCTAGCCCGAGGCCTGCTGCGACTATTCCTTGAACAGTGCCTATGTTGTTGCTCCGAAAGGCAATCTTGGGTGAGAATCCGTGCTGCGCGCACAGTGTTGTTAAGCATTGATGAGACGCAGTTTCAGGCCGATGTGCCACCCATATTTCATCGGCGAGCTCGTCCATTTCGACATTTGTCTTGGCTGCCAGTCGATGTTTCTTAGAGACCACGATGAAGAGGTCTTCAGTCATCACCTTGCTCACACGCAGATCGCCCGGAAAGTGTGGAGTCACCAGGTCGTAACTAAATCCCAAAGCTATGTCGAGGCTTCCTTCGGAGACCCGAGGGAACAGCTCATAAGGTTCGCCTTCGTCCAGGGTGATCTCGACTTCACGCCTCCTTATTAAGAATCGGGCCATAGCCCGCCCTAGGATCGGACCGCCAGCTGAATCGAAAGTGCCCACACGCAGTTTGCCAACCTGACCAGCTCCCAAACGAGCTATGTCGATTTCAATCTGGCCGACGAGATCGATGACTTCATCTGCACGCTGACTCAAGTAGTGTGCCGCCTCAGTCGCAATGACTCTCTTTGCTTGCCGCTCGAACAAGCTTATTCCCAAACTACGCTCAAGCGCAGACATCTGCTGGGACACTGCAGAACCGGTGAAACCCAATTCGCGAGCTGCTTCCGCAAACGAACCGGCGCGCATCACAGCATGCAGGGTGGAAAGTGCTTTCGTTTCAATGACCATGAATCAACTTTACGTCTAGTGCATCCGAGCATAAGGAATACTACGGCTCCATGGTCTGAGCTCTGGGCCTTGGCCCCTATTTGCCGCACACCGGATTCCATAGGCTGGAACGCGAAGACATCCAGTCCTTGCCCCGACAATGAAGTGTGGAGCTAACTATGAAAACGACGGGTGACACGTCAACAATCATCGTCTTTCTCGTCTACCTGATAGCTGTGCTCGCTATCGGCATATGGGCGTACAAGAAGAACACCGACATGGGTGACTTCGCGATCGGTGGACGCCGCTTAGGTACGTTCGTCACGACGCTCAGCGCCAAGGCCACTGACTCTAGCCAATGGGTCTTTTTCGGCTTGCCGGGCGCTTTCTACATCAGCGGCATGAACAACGTGTGGCTGATCATCGGACTCACTCTCGGCTTTTATCTCAGCTGGAAATTTATCGCCGGTAAATTACGTACGTATTCGGCTGAAACCAAAGATTGGCATGAGGGTGGAGCCACAGAGTCGGTGACGTTGCCGGGTTTCTTCGCCAACCGATTCCGACACGATTCGCTTCGCTGGGTCACAGCTATCTTCATCATCATCTTCTACGTCATCTACCTTGGTTCGGCATTCATAGCCACCGGCGTGATCTTTTCCCAGATCTTCGGCACATCCGTGACAACCGGCACAATCGTCGGCGCGATCGTCGTCATGGTGTACTCGTCGCTGGGCGGGTACCTTGCCAGCAGCTATACCGATGTCGTACAGGGATTCATCATGTTCTTCAGCCTCTTGATCCTCAGTGTGGTCGCGATCGTCAAGGTCGGAGGCGTCGGAGGCTTCATTGGCGCGATCACGGAACAGAATTCCGATCTCGGTTCCCCTTTCGCCGGTGTCGAGCTCATCGACGGTAGCTGGACGACGACGAGCTCGGTGTCCTTCATCGCCATCATTTCGTCCTTGGCCTGGGCAGTGGGCTATTTTGGATCGCCGCACATCTTGGCTCGTTTTATGGGAATGCGGAAAGCAGAATCGGCCAAAAATGGTGCCCGGCTTGGAGTCTTCCTGTCGATTACCTTGCTCGGTTTCGCGGGTGTCATCGGGTTTGCAGCAATCGCATTGTTCGGTCCGAATCTAGGCAATCCCGAAGACGCCTACATGAACCTGGTGTCGGAGCTCATGCCAAGTTGGATGGCTGGAATTTTCCTTGCTGGAGTGCTGTCTGCGGTAATGAGCACTGCCGACTCTCAACTGGTAGTTGCTTCGACCACACTCACCGAAGACTTCTATCGAGCATTCATCAACCGCAAGGCACCAGACAAGGTGCTCATTTGGTTGAGCCGCATCGCGGTCGGATTCTGCACCTTAGTCGGAATCATCGTAGCGCTTCGCGGTGGAACGATCCTAGACCTCGTCGGTTATGCCTGGGCGGGTTTTGGAGCCAGCTTCGGACCGGTGCTCCTAGCTGCGTTGTATTCCAAAAAGTCCACTTGGTTCGGTGCGTTGCTGAGTATCATCGCCGGCGGATCGACAGTCATCATCTACCGCCAGCTCGACACGATCGGACTCTACGAATTGGTCCCGGGGTTTGCGGCTGGACTCATCGCTTTGTGGATCGGCAATCGGTTCGGTCCTCGCGCCAAACCAGAAGTGGTCGAACACTTCGAAAGCGTATTTGCCAAATAGGTTTATGCGCTAGTCCCCTTCTCCCGCCGACCCCTACAAATGAACTTGCAGTGGTCCCCACTGCGACATAGAAAACCGACAGAAGAAATCTGTCGACTACAGTGCGGACTTGTTCCGCACAGAAGGAGATTTATCATGGCACAGCTCGACGTAACGATCACCGACGGAATTGGAATCATTACCCTCAATAATCCAGAAGCAATGAACGCCTGGACACAGGACATGCAACGCAACGTCACGAGGACACTAAATGACCTGGACACGGACCCCGCGGTCAAGGGTATCGTCATCACCGGCGAAGGCAACCGTGCCTTCTGCGCCGGACAGGACCTCAACGAGTTGGCCAACTTCACCGAAAACCATGTCCAAGAATGGCTCGACACCTTCTATGAGGTCTACGACGCTGTACTATCGAACTCCAAACCGGTCATCGCTGCACTCAACGGTGTGACCGCTGGTTCGGGATATCAGCTAGCGATGCTATGTGATCTCCGTATCGCCCACCCCGGAGTCCGGATCGGTCAGCCGGAAGTGAAATCGGGAATCCCGAGCGTCACCGGCATGTACATTACATGGCAGTCCGTTGGTCACAGTAAGACCGCACAGATGATGCTTACCGGCGAACTCCTCGACGCAGAGGACGCTAAAGGACATGGACTCATCGCCGAAGTGGTTCCTGAGGACCAAGTGTTGTCGCGCAGTATCACTGAAGCGAAGAAGCTGTCACAATTGCCGACTCAAGCATTTGCGATGACCAAGCAGCGCATTCGTGCAACCTTATTGCCGGGTTTGAAAGAAGCGTTCGCTGCAGCTCTTGACATCGACAAGCAAGCTTATGGTGATGGTGAGCCGCAGCAGACCGCAGCTGATTTCGTCTCCAAGAAGGGTGCCTGAGTCACAGTGCCGGACAATAGTTCGAGGGTGGCAGACGCTGATCGTTTCATTCACGGTCACGGCTTTTCCGACGCCCTGAAACGTCTTGCTCGTACCGATCCCGATCGTGTGTATCTTCGTGAAAGGCATCGTGCTCAGACAGTCGCCGAGCTCAATCGACGCGTCGATGCCTTTGCAGAGGCCCTCCGTCGTCGCGAGATCCGGGCTGAATCACGAGTAGTACTCGCCCTTGACGTGGGCATCGATCACGTGGCGTTGATTTTCGCTTTGTTGCGAATCGGTTCTCTGTGGATCCCCATGAATACCCAGGTCAGAGGGGAACCCTTGAAGCATCAACTGCGAGATTCCCGAGCAGACGTCATCATCGCCGAAGCGAACGGAGCTCTGGTCGTCAATCTGCCGAATACGGACTTCGCGGAAGACATCGAGATCCCCGATCCTGGCGAACTGAAACTTGTGGTGATCCCGTCAGCGAGTATCCTCGACGGATCCCAGCGGTCTAACTCCGCACAGACACCGGCGGACGCGCTGGATGACGCATGTCTCCTCATGTATACCTCTGGTACGACAGGGCCGCCGAAAGGTGCTTTGGTCAGCGAGACAATGCTCAAAGCCGCTGTCTTAGGTGCTTTAGAAGTAACTGAACCTCGTGTAGGTGACGTCTTCTATGTTTGGGAGCCGTTGTTTCATATCGGTGGTGCACAGGTTGTTTTCTTGCCCCTGTTCTGCGAGATCACTTTAGCTTTAGTGCCGAAGTTCTCGGCCTCGCGATTCTGGCAAGATATCGTCGATTTCGATGTAACCCACATACATTATCTCGGCGGCATCCTGCAAATACTCTTACAGCTCCCGCCGGTAGACGAGGAGACTCACAATCGGGTCCGAATTGCATGGGGCGCAGGGGCGTCCCCGGAAATTCGCGATCTATGTCATTCTCGTTACGGGTTCGCACTCCACGAGTGCTACGGGATGACCGAAGCGTCCAGCATCCTAACAGTCAATCGAAATGAGTCGACAAGTGGAGTTGGTATCCCGTTCCCTTGGATCGATATCAGTATCGGTACCTTTGAAAGGGAGACGGAGGCACCTACTGAAGGTGAGATCCGGGTTCGCAGTCGAGTGGAGGGCCTGCTGACCAAAGGATATTTGGGCAATTTGGACGCCACACTCAAATCCCGTGACGGAGAATGGTTCAAGACGGGAGACCTCGGATACTTGGATGAGCGCGGCAACCTTCATTTCGTGGGGCGAGGTAGCGATAGCATACGTGTTCGAGGTGAGAATGTTTCAGCGTGGCAGATCGAAAGCGTCTTCGGACTCCATCCTGATGTCGACCGCTGCGCAGTAATCGGTGTAGATGCCGAAGTGGGTGAACAAGAAATGATGCTCGTGATTACCGCGGCGGCGAGCCATCGTGTCAAACCACAGGAACTACTCGAGTGGGGCCGAAGTCAACTGGCGAAATTTCAGGTCCCTCGCTATCTGAAAGTCGTATCAGAAATGCCGATCACTCCGAGCCAGAGAATTGCTAAGCACCGGTTACCACGCAACGTGAACAGTGCATTCGACGCCGGTTGATTATCAAAATGGGCTATCGGAATCTACAGTGACACCCTAAATGCATATCTCTAAAAACGTAGGCCTGGGTCATTGGCAAGAGATCGCTCGTGCACAGCTTGCTCTTATCGGAAGATGCAGGCTGTGCACGTACGTTCAAGGTTGCGCCAAGGACTGGCAGCGATACGTCCCGCTACACGCACCCGTGATTAGTGGGATTTTTCGGCTCTTCACGAACGAGGGTGTAGTCGGGGTCTGAATCTTCCGGTTTCGAGTAGCGATCTTGCGATGTAGTGGTCGAGGTTGCGGAACCCGAGGGCGGTGCCGCGGAGGTGTTCGAGTCGTACTTTGATCGCTTCGGTGGGGCCGTTGCTGGTGCCGGGTCGGGCGAAGAACGCCAGGATGTCGACAGCGCGCTTCTTGAGGGTGCGTCCGAGCTTGTGGATCTCGATGAGCGCCGTAGGGACACCGATGGCGACTGCATTGATCGCGCGGCCTCCGGTCGGGCCAGCTGGTCGCCCGGGTCGGGCCGGAGATTGCTCTCGGGATCGGCGGTCGGCAGGCCCGGGGAGCGGAACTCTTGCGGAAGTCCCACGGAGACAGGTTCCGGCGGAAGTTCCGCGGAGCCGTTTACCCAGGTCACGTTGAAACTCCGGCTGAAAAGTGCGGAACTGCGGACGGAGCCCACCTACTTCTCTCCTTGTAGGTCGGAAGATGAGAGAGCCGTCGGTGGGGGGCGAAAATGTAAATGGGTGCGTGCAAATGGGCACGCTCAGGAATGTCCGCGCCCACACTCAAGTTTGCCGCGTTAACATCCAGCGTTAGTCAATGTTTCGAGGACCGACTCTCGGCAACGACTCAAATCCGAGAGACCACCCGATACGATCATTCGGCTGTTTCAACCCCCGAGTCCCTCTCCGGAGAACCCTTAGAGTCACGGCCATTCCACCAGCCAGTTGAGGAACTACCCCGTGGCACAGGTGGGCGCATTGCACCATGGCAAGGACGTCGACTTCTCAAAGTTGCTCGAGAACTCTCAGCCTGTTGGGCCTGCTCCTAGGCCTTCGGCGGCCGCACGCATGGCCGCTTTTGCAGCCTCAACGGTGATCAAGCTGTTGCCGGCCACAATGTGCAGCCCATAGGCGTCCTCCAACGCCACTAGGTTCATGGCCATCTGCTCAATCGGCATCGTCAGCGAGAAAACCCCGGATGCCACCCCAGCAGTAAGGACCCGCCGGTAGATCTCCATCTGGCGAGTAAACATGCCCTCGACCATCTCATCGTGAGCCGCAGACGTTCCAGCCAGAACATCGAACTCGTAGAGCAGTCGCATAAGCGCATCGTCCGGGCCGCTGGGCAACCCCTCGTCGATCGCGGTAGCAAGCTGGTCCCGCGGGTCCGAGATACCGGCGATAGCGTCGTCTCGACTATCGCAGAAACGCTGCACGCCCGCCCGGTGAGTCTCGACAAGCAGCGCATCTAGGTCTTCGTAATAGTAGAGGATCGCGCCCCTTGTCAATCCAGCACGGCGGGCCACATCGGCTAGGGACAAGGACCTCAGCCCGGATTCGCCTACAGTCTCAAGCGTGGCACTGATGAGCGCTTCCCGGCGATGTGCCTGATTCTTCGTTCGAGCCATACCTTGACAATATCGCGACCTCGGTGTGACAGTTATAACTATTCTTTGACACTATCGTCAAAGAATACGCTGACATCGTGCACTGCAGCACGCGAAAGAGGCAAACCGATGCTGGATCTCCTGCTCACCAACGCCCGAGTACGTACCTTCGACGCCGCCCAGCCCTGGGCCGACGCTATCGGTATCGCCGGCGGCAGGATCGCCTACGTGGGAACCTCGGCCGAAGCTCCAAGCGCGCGGGAAGTTCGCCATCTCGACGGGAGACTGGTGACACCGGGAATCATCGACAGCCACAACCATCTCCTGCTCGGCTTCGACCCCGATGCCGTCAGCCTCGAAGGCGCAGAAACCCTCGAACAGGTTCGGGCCCGCATTAAGCAGCTGGCTGTGGAACGTCCTGATCTGGAATGGATCTGTGCCGAAAACGCGGTCTATTCCATCGTCGATAATCGTCGGCCCAATGCTCGAGATCTCGATGGAATCACCGAACGCCCGATCTTCGTGACCACCTACGATCAGCACTCCGTCTGGCTCAACACCCCGGCGCTACGTGCTCTGGGCATCACCGCCGGACATGACATCGCCTGGGGCAACCCGGAACTTGATCGCGATGGTCATCCGACTGGCTGGATCACTGACTTCTACACTTCTGCGATGACAAGTGCGGGCCTCGCCGCCCTGCAACGCGATATTCCCATGTACTCGCCAGAGCGCCGCTACAAAAAGATCCTCGGCAGTCTCGAAATGGCCACCCGCTCGGGTATCACCACTGTCGTTGAGCCCCAGGTGCCAGTCGCCGAGATCGGCCTCTTCGACAAAGCGCGAGGTGAGGGCAAACTCAGTTCCCGAGTCATCGCTGCCCTCTTCCACCCCATCGATTCCGCACCCGAGTTTCGCCAGGAGTTGCGTGAAGCAATTGACGACTCTCCTCACAGCGACAGGCTTCGTTTCGGCCCCATCAAGCTCTACGCCGATGACGTCATCGAACCCCACACCGCATGGATGCTCGAGGACTACGCCAACCGCCCCGGCCACCGCGGACACCCCTCCGCCCCAGTTGGAGAACTGACCAAGATCGTCACCGAGCTCGACCGGCTCGGCTTCCAAACCCACACCCATGCCACCGGCGATGGCGGCGTTCGCTTGGCGCTCGATGCCATCGAGGCCTCTCAACGGACCAACGGAACAAGAAACCGCCGGCACGGGATCGTTCACGTTGAATGCCTCGACCCCTCCGATCTTCCTCGGTTCGAACAGCTCGGCATCACCGCAGCCATGCAGCCCAGGCACGCTTCCCCCGATCTCATCGAAGGAACGTGGATGGATAATGTCGGACAGAACCGCTGGAACCGTGCATGGCGTACGCGATCCCTCATGGATTCTGGTGCCCACGTCGCTTTGTCCAGCGATTGGCAAGTCGGTGAAATGGATCCACTCGTCGGCGTCTACTCTGCACTGACCCGCGCGGGGCTCGACGGTAGACAGTCCTGGACGCCCGATGAAATCCTCACTCTCGATCAAGCCCTGTGCGGATACACCCGCCAAGGAGCGTGGGCCTGGCATGCCGAGGACGATCTCGGGGTACTCAAGGTGGGAGCCAAGGCCGACATCGTTGCTTGGTCTGCCGATCTCTACCAGCTCGACCCGGCAGGGATCCTCGAGCAGCGAGCCGATTTGACCATCGTCGCAGGCGACATCGTTCACGACGTCGACGGGCACGGGACCACAGCGAACAGTGGAACACGCTTCGACCTTGCGGCGAAGACGTTGAACCCCGACAAAAGTTGCGCGGGACACGTGCACAGCTAAATGACCCAGAAGCCATGACTATGTGACATGAAACGACCAACAAACTCGTTCCCGTCCCGGTAACCATTTGTCGACGACGACCGAAAGGTAAAGCCCTTGCGAACCGATTCAACGAAGAACAGTTCGAAACAACCAACCGACTCTGTGCCGACAGGAGAAAGAGGCCTGCGCCGCCGCCTCAAACTCCGACACATTGTCTTCCTCGGACTCGCTTATATGGCCCCGCTAGCGGTCTTCGACACGTTCGGCATCGTCGCCGAAGCCACCAACGGCCGGGTGCCACTGGCCTACATACTCATCATCATCGCCGTCACCATCACTGGGCTCAGTTATGCGAAAATGTCCCGCTACTATCCGGGCGCGGGCTCGGCCTACACCTACGCCAGAGAGACCCTGAATCCCCATGTCGGGTTCATGGTCGGATGGGCTGCAACTCTTGATTACCTCCTGCTGCCCATGCTCAACGCACTTCTGGCCGCCATCTACATGGGCGCAGTCCTGCCGAGCGTTCCAGCTTGGGTGTGGGTGCTGTCGACGATCGTCATCTGCACGCTACTCAACGTCGTCGGTGTGAAGCTGGCAGCCCAGGTCAATGTCATTCTCGTCGTCGTCCAGATCGTCGTCGCCGCCGCATTCCTGTTCTTTGCCATTCGCAACATCGCCATGGGCATTGATGGTGCTGCTCTCAGTCTCACACCGTTCGCCCCCACCGGTGTCCCGACCGGTGCCCTGCTTGGAGGTGCGTCTCTGTTGGCACTATCGTTCCTCGGCTTCGACGCTGTCACGACAATGTCCGAAGAGGCGATCCGCCCGAAGACTGATATCCCGCGAGCGATTATCCTCATCGTCGTTAGCGCTGGCGTCTTCTTCGTCGCCATTACCTACACGATGCAGATCCTCTTCCCTGATGTCTCCACCGTCGGAGACATCGTCGGCGCATCCCCCGAGATCGCGCAATACATCGGTGGAGCACTCTTCCAAGCGTTGTTCGTCGGCGGCTACATGTTCGCAGTCCTGGGATGCGGTCTGACCCAGCAGATGAGCGCTGCTCGCCTGCTCTATGCCATGGGCCGCGACGGTACGCTACCCCGGCGCATGTTCGGCCGCATCAATCGGCGCACTGGTGTTCCGGTGATCAACATCGTCTTCATTGCGGTCCTAGCCTGCTCGGCGATGCTCCTCGATCTCGCGTCGGCAGCCTCGCTGATCAACTTCGGTGCCTACGTCGCATTTGGAGCAGTCAATCTCTCGCTGATTTTCGCGACCGTGAAATACCTGCGACCTCAAGGACGAATCGGGGTCTTCGCCGGCATCATCCTTCCCTCATTGGGCGTGGTCATCAACCTCGCTCTCTGGCTGAGCCTGGACACGAACGCGAAGATCGTCGGCGTGGTCTGGGCGCTGGTCGGCTTCGCATTCCTCCTCATCACCACCCGAGGGTTCCGCATTCCGGCTCCCGCAATGGCAGAGCCCGAAATGGACTAGACCGCGTAGCCACTCGCTTTCTTCCTCTGGAGCTCTGTAGCTCCGCCGCCAGGCTCCTGGGTTCCAGGAACGAACGAGTGCGTGACTTGGTGTCCACTCCCGAAGCAGATCGTGCTTGTGCCGACCCCCAGGTTCGATGCTTTGGGGCTTCGGTTCCTCTTCCACGCCGCGCAGGTGTAGTTCGACTAGTTGTAATGTCGAAGCATCCGCTGCAAGGCAGCAGATGCTTACCGCTTTCCGGGTTCCTCCACTTCAGGATGTTGTTTATCCGAGGGCACTGCCTCGTTTCGAACCATATATGGGCTTGCCCGGCAACGCGGTCGGGATCATTTGCCCCTTTGCAACGACTGGTGTGCCAGAGACGTAGAGATATTCGATCCCGGTAGAAGTCCCAAGGTGCTGATAGTCTCCATTTGCGGAAATGCTTTCAGGATCAAACACACAAATGTCAGCGTCTGCTCCCACTTGCAACCGCCCCTTCCCACGCATCGACGGGGCAGCGTCGCCAAGAATGTCAGCGGGGATGAGAGTGCATCGGCGGAGCGCGTCTGTTAAACCGAGAACCTTGGCGTCACGGACCAGCCAACTGAATACAGTTGCAAAACAGCCAGAGCTTCGTGGGTGGGCGATTAGCCCGTCCGGCAATGGCCACACGTCTCCTGCTATCGCAGCTTCTGCCGCTTCACGATGCTTTTCGTCACCGTTGAACGTCACCGCGATCGCATCGGATGCCATTGCTGCGTCTGGATAGGTAAGCGCTTCGAACAGTAGGCCCTTCTGGCGTTCGTCAGTCAGATCGAAGTTCTCGAGGACGCATATCCCACCTGGGTCGGCTTCACGAATCTCAGTAAGGCGCTCGGGAGAAGCGATACGCTCCCCCGTTGCCAAATAGATGATTGACTCAGGCGACATGTTGTTTGCCGCCAAGCGCTGCGGATCTAGGAACGATGCGCCAATGACCGTTGATCCTGCGCCATACGGGTACGCCTCCGTCGTGATTGAGACTCCCCGCGCTTGAGCCTCTCGCATCTCTTCAACGATCGAGTTGATCCGCTGTCCCGAAGTCGAATTCATATGACACAGGTGAATTGGAGCATCAAAGCGTTCAGCGACGTCAATCAGCTCCCGCACCGCGTCGAGCGCTCCCCCATGATCGACGTCGGCCATTGAACGAGAGTGGACGAACAGAGGCTGCTGGACCGCAGAGGCAAGCTGGGCCAGACCATCAAGTTCTTGCTGGGTGAACCCGGGCGCATACCCAGCTAGGACACCAACTCCGATTGCACCTGCTGCGATCTGTTCACGGACCCGAGCAAGAATATCGTCGATTTCTGAAGTGTCAGCAGCCTCGCGCCAGCGAGGCCCATCTTGGAACTTCTCGAAAGTGCTCATCCCCAGACGGTCGCCGGGGTCGTGGAGAGGGTCAGCATCTGGGGCACCGTCGAGAACACTCATCCTGGCATGGACCCACCCGGCGGAATATCCGAAGTTCAGCGGTCGGCCTTCAGACACCGCTGCGGCGTAGTAGTCGGCGATGGGCAACGCACCAGCTTCGAGCTCAAGTGTCGTTGTCACCCCATCGAGTGCCTGCAATCGGTGACCAGGAAGATTCTGAGCGTGGCTGTGCAGATCGATGAAACCGGGGGCGACGACATGCCCAGTCACGTCAACGACTTGGGCCGCCTCTACAGAATCAGTGCCGATGGAAACAATCTTCCCTCCGCCGATACCTACGTCAGCGATGTCGTCAAATCCTGTCTCAGGATCGATGACTCGACCACCGGTCAGCACCACATCGGCTCGTTGCGCCATCATTATTCTCCTGTTCGTTCGGAATCGAGCTTCTGAATCTCTCGATAGGTACCCCAGAACTTGAC
Source organism: Brevibacterium sp. FME37 (assembly GCF_014897485.1). Classification (NCBI taxonomy): domain Bacteria; kingdom Bacillati; phylum Actinomycetota; class Actinomycetes; order Micrococcales; family Brevibacteriaceae; genus Brevibacterium; species Brevibacterium sp. FME37. Next base: position 49,109 of record NZ_JABUYE010000016.1, on the reverse strand, counting down.
TAGTATCTCGCGCGTAGGTGGTGGAGTGATCAGACTGACAACTACATAGGTCAATATTGCGACGAGGATCGCTGTGACGACCGGTTGGAACCCGAGGCCCAAGGCAGGAACCCATTGCTCACCGACGATGTACCAGGCTAATCCGCAGACCATGGAGACGGCAGCGCCGTAGCCATTGCCGCGCGACCAGTACAGTCCACCGATCAATGGGACAAAGAAAGTGGCACCCAGTCCAGAGATCGCGAAGATAACGATGAGCTCGAGAGCTGGAGGAGGCTTCAGAGCAATCAGCAAGACGATAAACCCAATGATGAGGCTCACGACCATGCTCATCCGTGCCCGAGACCCATCTCCAAGCTTCGTGTTGAAGAAATTGTTGTAGACGTCGCGAACAACGGCACCGGAAACGATGAGCAACATAGACGACACCGTCGACATGATTGCGGCCAGCGGCGCAGCGAACAATGCGCCCCCGAGTGGACCGGGCATTGTCGTAGAGATGAGCGTCGGAATAGCCAAATCCGGATTTTCCAAGCTGGCGTCGATAAGGCGTGCAACGACACCCATCACAGCGAACCCCAGCGAGAACACAGCCATGACCAATGGACTCCAGATCATGGTCCGGTGGGCCGTGATGGAGTCGCGGTACGACATCGCTCGGACAGCGGTGTGTGGCATCGCCACGATGAGCAGACCGAAGATAACTGAGTAGGATACGAAGTTTGCGGGTGTTGCATCAATACCGCCTGGCAAGGTGACAAGGTCAGGAAAGCGAACGGCGAACTCGTGATCCATGGGAGTCGGGGTTCCGAGGAAGGCGAAGACGCCGAACCACAGTACGATGCTACCGACGAACATGATGACGCCCTGAGCGGTGTCATTGATCGAAGCTCCCATGAAGCCACCGAATGCGGTGTATATGGCGACGATTCCAGCAAACACCCAGACGAGGGTTGGATAGGGAACGCCAGTCACGGAGTTCAGGATGTGAGCACCACCCGCGTACTGGGCGACCATGTATGCGGTGAGGAAGATGATGATGCCAATTGATGCGACAATGACGACGAATTTGTTGGCATATCTTTCTTTGAAGAAATCGATGAATGTATAGAAGTTAAGTTTCCGCGCCAGGATTGCATACTTCTTACCGAGCAGACCGACAGTGAGCAGGGCAGTCGGCGTCTGAAACAGTCCCATGAGAACCCAGCTGAGACCGCTGTCATAGCCAAGGCCAGGCCCGCCGATGAACGTCCCGGCGCTGGCGGCCGACGCAAGAATAGTAAAGATCAGTACGAATGGCCCTAGTCGACGACCGCCAACGTAATAGTTCTCCGTCTTCTTCCCAGTAGCTGAACGCTTCTGATCAAGAGCGGCCCATACGCCGATGCCAGCGATGAGGAGGAGATAGATGATGGTTGGCAGGAGCTGAGACAGATTCATCGTTGTTCCTCTTCCGACTCGGGAGGAGTACGGAACTCAGGTTCCTCAGCGTCAAGAGAATAGTCCCGGTAGAAGAAACGGACGATGAAGTACGGAAGGACACAGAGAACCACCAGGACTACGCCGGCGGAGTAAAAGAACCAAGCAGGAAAGCCGAGGATAAAGTCGATATCTTCGGCAGGCTTATTCAGCCCGATGCCTAGTGCCACCGCGGAGGTGAGCACGAGGTAAATAACCCAATAAAGAAATGCGACGAGTGCCTCTTTGTTCGCCTGTCGGTATCGCCGGTCGACCTCAAACGTGAATTTTCTGCTCATTGTGCTGCCCATCGTCGTTGATATATAACAGCGCGCCGACAGCTGCGACCGCTGCCGACACAAGTGACGTTACATGATGCCCGGACTCAGCAACAGGGTGGGAAGGTCTGGGGAAACAGTTCTCTCCGCGGAAGAACCACGTAGTTCCAATTGCCTGTGTGGATCTGTCGAGTTCGAAATTGCTCAGCCAGGCTATGTTCTCGCACCGAGCTGCTCCCGTGGTGGTTACCCGTGATGCCAGACTGATTGGAGTCACACCCACACCTCTTCGGCTGCGCCGGCGACGAGGGTATGGATACTGCGAGGTCTGAGTTGGCTATTTGACCCAAGTGTCGGTTCAGCCAACACCGACCGCATCAAATGACGAGGCAGATTGGTCTAACACTCCATCGGTGTCTGGAAACGCGTCAGAACGCTCGACGCTGAAGTTTCGGAGCGCACCCGCTTCGACGCCGATCGTTTGAAACCAAGAGAACTTGAACTCTGGAGGGTCGTAGTAAGCAGCGCCAAATGCTCCTGTCGTGTGCTCTTCCTCAGTGAACAGCTGGGGTTCGATTGACGCTACCTTGTCGATGTTTCTGTAATTGATCCGGTCATCGCAGAAATCCGTGACTGTCACATACGCGCGCCACCTTCCTCCCGGCGCGAGACTTCGGCGCGAAGCTCCTCGAGGCTGAACGCTGCGAGCACCTGCCGAGCCAGGGCGGCCCTACCAGCAGCGTGAGCCTTAGCCTCAGCATCGGAGCTGAAGGTCGTCGGCAGACTCTGGTCAGACTCACTGACCTCGTCCAGAAGTTCAGCGGCGCGTTCTCGGCCTGCTTCGCGCAATGCGTCCGGCTCAACGCCGAGGACCGAGCCAAGCTTCACCAGCGTGCGGTCAGGCGGCACCGCAACCCTGGCCACGCCGTCTCGATAACGGAACCCGTTGAGCGCAATGTGGATTGAGCTGACACTCAATCCCGAAGCCGCGGCGAGGTCGGCAACCTTGATCCCCGACTTCTTATACGTCATCCGCAGGAGGGCCGACTCCGGCGGGACTTGTAGATCCGGGGCCACCTCTGTCGACGGATCGGGCATGCTCGGCATGAGGCTCCTTCAGGGTTGTCGTGGTAGCAAAACGGTTCATCATTACTTTGCCACATTCGCGAAAGTGTTCCTACTGCGAGAGCGCGCAGCGGCACGCCACCTGCAGCTTCATTGCACCAGTCGGCCAAGGAAGACGCCTTCCCGAGCACCACGGAAGTCTGCGGAACTGTCTGCGGAACTTGTCGCTGCGAACGTTCCGCACAAGTTCCGCAGACAGTTCCGCTGACCTGTTTCTCCTGGTGAGGACTATTTCCGTCGGCTTAAGTGCGGAAGTGCGGACGGAGCCTACCTATTCCTCTCCTTACAGGTCGAAAGATGACAGAGGGCTTGGTAACAACAAGAGATGTGTCGGGCAAGTTCCGCATTTCCGCATTTGACGCCGTCAATAGATCTTGCCCACCTGTCGCCCGGACTTCGATTGGCGGAGCATCCCGAGTGCGTCAGGAAGACAATGCGGCGATCTCGAGACCCCGCACTTGCAATCACTTGGCCTCATCACGGTAGAAGCCCCTGCTTCCTTGCGCGGACTATCCAATTCGTCGCCGTCCGCGTTTGGAGACCCAGACTTTCGGCCACGGCCTTCACTGGTGGCTCGCGAACGACCTCGGCGAGTCGATAGATCATCGCAGCATCCCGAAGTGATGCTTTCGAACTGACGCCGGGCTCCACAGCGGGTTGAACATCTGGGGTGACGAAGTTCGCCACATAGGGCCCGAACGATTCAAGAGTCATCGTAAACGTGTGTGGCACGAGCCATCTCACCAGGCCCAGCGGCGCAATTTGCCGCAACAGGATTCCTGTGACTTCCCCTTCAACAGGTGCCGCCACGCCGAGACGGCGAAGGAGGAATCGGCCTTGTTCCTCGTCAAAGGTCGCCTCGACTTCAAGCGCCACTCCCTTATCCGTCTCATCGATGCCACTTGCAAGGTGTGGCGGGAGCGTGTCGACTGGGCCGTTGGCATGCACAACGCAGGGCGCACTTACTCCCGGAATTGGCTCCACACTCTCAGACGAGACATGCAGGGACCATCCGCGTTCCGTGATGTCCGTGGTCGAAACTCTGATCGGTAAACGCATGTACTCCATAGTCCGAGCATAGTTCCTTGGGCTGACATGACACGGCAATAGCGATGGCAATTCATGGCAGGACCTTCCTTTTCTTGTCATTACCAGGCAATTCAAGTACTGTTGAATTATTCCTACCGATGACATGAAAGGGAACTGACATGAGGACCATTGAGCCCGACGACGACTTCATCAGCGAAGCGGAAGCAGCCCAGATCTTGAGAGTCAGCCCGCGTACGCAGCGTCTGCATCGCGCAACAGGCATTGGCCCTGACTACATCAAGTCCGGTCGCACAGTGCTGTATCGGCGCAGCACCGTCTTGAACTGGCTGGTGTCACTGGAACGTCCAGCCGGTACGGCGTGAGAACTTCGTCTCCAACTAAGGAAGGGCACCTCCATTTACGACTTGAAGCAACGACTGACCGACGCGATCGAGCGCCGACCTGATACAGACGCCGAGATTCTTCACTTCTGGCGTGACAAGCGACTGGATCACGGAGTGATCGCCGAGACTGTGAACTCCGACGGCCTTGCCGTCATGTTCCGCATCGATGCCGACATCGACGCCGAATTCTGTCAGCTGAGCTGGGAGGAGCTCGAGCAAGAACTGTCAGAGTGGCGGGCGTTGGACGACCAGCTTGCCACCGAGGGGCGACTGCCAGCTACGGCCGACTGAGATAGCTAGATATGAAAACGCCCCGGCGGCAACCGGGGCGTTCTTTCAAAATCCATCCGCCTGAAGAGTCGACCACTCGAAATCAGGCATTTCCATGAAGGGAATTGAACATGACCATTGTACCCAATGGCGAAAGCGAAAACCAGAGCACCGATGACCAGCAGTCGGCCCCCAAAAAAAGGTGAGAAGAAGTCGGTGGCCAAGCAGCTCGTCGAACTCGCATTCGACTGCTACGACCTCGGCATCGACAACGATGGCAAGGCGTTCGGTGTCCGCAAGGGTGGCCACGTCGCACGCCCACTCGTTGATAGCCGCTTCTCTGTACGCAAACAGCTCGGCGGCCTCTTCTACCGTCAGACGGGCAGGCCTGCATCGCAAAACGCCCTGACCGAGGCGATCGCCGTCCTCGAGGCCGAGGCTGAGTACACCGGCGAACCCACTCAGCTCTTCCTCCGCGCCGCGCGCCCGAATCCAGACCAGATCTACATTGACGTGGGTGACGCTGACGAGCGCGTCATCCACGTCACGCCCACGGGCTGGGAGGTCTTGAACGCGAACTGCGATGTGCCGGTCCTATTCCGCCGTACCAATCTCACAGCACCACTGCCGATCCCGGAGCCCGGCGGTGACCTCGAGCAGTTGTGGCAGTTCGTCAACATGCCTTCCGAAGATGATCGCCAGGTGCTGCGTGGCTTCCTCGTCGGGGCTCACGTCCTTGTCGGCCTGCCCTGCCCGATCCTGGCACTGCTGGGCGAACAGGGAACCGCCAAGACGAGTTCCGCGCGCCGAGTCTTTGCCCTCATCGACCCGACGACGGCTCCGGTCCGACGACCGCCCAGTGACGCCGACTCGTATATCCATGCGGTTCAGTCATCACGGGGAACGATTTTTGACAACTTGAGTTCGATCTCGCACTGGCTCTCGGATGCGATGTGCAGAACAGTGACCGGAGACGCCGACGTCAATCGGACCTTTTACACCAACGGCGACGCTTATGTCATTAAAACGCAGGGCGTCATCAGCATCACAAGCATCGACGTCGGGTCCCTCAACAGTGACTTTGCCGAGCGCGCGGTCTGGGGCAACCTCGGGGTCATCTCGGCGACAGAGAGGAAGTCGGAGCACGAGCTCAACGCCGCCTGGGCGAAGGCGTACCCGTCCATGCTCGGCGGACTCCTCGATCTCGTCGTCATGACGCTGCAGAAGCTCCCCGAAGTGCACCTGGACGAGAAGCCGCGCATGGCCGACTTCGCCGAGATTCTCGCCGCTCTCGACCTGGCCACCGGGTCCAACGGGCTCGAGTACTACACACTGTCGCAGGAGACGATCGCCACCTCGATCGTGGAGACTGACGACTTCCTCGTGGCCCTGACGGAACAGGTGACCGGGCGCTGGGAGGGAACCGGTTCCGACCTGCACAAGATCCTGCGGATGCCGGCGTCGGCCGATCAGAAGTATTGGCCACGCCCCCGGGGCGTCGACGGGGCGCTCAAGAGGCGTGCCCCTGACCTTCGCAAGGCCGGTTGGACCGTCGATGCTGTTGCTCCCGACCCGAGGAGCAAGCGCGCCAAAACGTGGGTTCTGATCGCACCTGAGGATGGGTTCGACAACGATGCGATCGCCACGGCGCAGCGGGCCAGAAGCCTCTACAGCCTCGACCTCGACGAATGGGAGGGGCGCGTCATGCGTGACGGCGCTGTTCCCGACTGCGTTTCTGACCATGTCACTGCACACAGGAAGGGCCTGCACTTCGACTGCCGCAATCCGAACTGCTCCGCGTCGACGTGGTACGACGAGTACGGACTGCTTGCAGAGCGCTCCGAAGGCGTTGACCACGAGCTGATGCTCGCACTCATTCCGTTGCGGATCAGTCTGCCCGAGCTCGATGGCCTCGTCGCCCAGCGTGACGCCAGTGTCAAGGCGCAGGAGGAGTCCACGAACGCAACCTGTGACCGTTGGGTCGGCGGTAACGGCGACGGCCAGACGCTGCGCTCAAAACTGGGTAGTGAGTGAAATGACCACCATCATCGAGGCTATCGACCCTCGGGCATGCTTCCCTGAGTTCTATGGCAACTCTGCCACCGCGACGCTGGCTGGTGCTGCCCGCTGGACCGTCTCGGGACGACTCGGCGAGGAGAGCAAGGGAAAAGCTCCCGTCGATATGCGCCACCTGCTCGACACCGGTGGTCGTGTTCGTGGGGCTTGGGCTCGTGATGAGCAGTGCCTGGTCACGCTCGACGAGTTGACCGAGCAACTGCCGAACGCAGCTAACGCGGCCTTTTACCTGCAGGCTCTGAGCGATGGTCTCATGGTCATCGACATCGAGCCGGACTGCCCTGCGGAGATCTCGACGCAGTTGCTCACAATTCCTGAAACGCTCTACGCCGAGACGTCGATGTCGGGGCGGGGCTTCCACCTAGTGACACCGCTGCCGGAGAATTTCCACGACCACAAGATTACGGTGGGCAAGAAGGTGCTGCGCGAAGAGCACGGCTACTACGAGATCCTCTTAGAGCACTGGTGCACCTTCACTCGCCGGCCGATCTCCGAAGACGTCTGGGAACGGGCCCGGGCCGTCGACGAGACCGAGGAACGGTACTCATCGACAGCCGCCCTCTACGCCTCATTGGCACGCAGCGCCAAGGTCACCCAGGCCGTCTCGACCGAAGTCCGCACTGCGGTCGAGGCCCCGGAGATCGCCGGTGGCGAAGAGATCGTCAGTCGAACGCTGGACAAGGCTGAGCCTCGGCTCAAGTCACTCGACGACTTCGAGAACGACACGTCGCGGTGGGAGTTCTCAGTCCTGGGGACTTTGCACAGGGAGATGCAACGACACCTCGTCGTCATCGGCTTCCTCAAGAAGACCCGCTACTCCGACGGCGACGTGGCGTGGCTGCTCTACGAAGCCGTGCAACAGGTCTTGCCGCCACGGTCGAAGCACCGGGAGCGCCGCAACGGTCGGCCATTCCTGCTCGACCGGTCGGCGGCAATGGTTGCGGAAAATAGGCGCAAAGCAACTGGAAGGCCAGGCCCCACCTCGGGTGACTGAGGCTCACAAACATGATCCAGCGACATTCGCCGCGGAAAGCTACGAGAGGAACAAAAAATGAGCACCACCGACCAGGACTACGCCGTCGATATCGACCCGATCGCTCTGCTGAGGGAGCACCAGGCTGGCCGCTGCGCTGTTTGCGGGGAGACACGCAAACGTCTGGTCGTTGACCACGACCATTACACCGGGTTGGTCAGGGGCCTGCTTTGCAGAAGCTGTAACTCTATCGAAGGTCGAGACTTCTGTGCCCCCTGGTTCGAACATTACCGTGCCAATCCGCCTGCCGCACGCCTGGGGCTACAGGTCCAGTACGACAAAAGGATGCCGGTAAAACGTGGGATCGAGCCGCTCGTCAAGGAGCTCGCGGAACTGATCCGAGAAGATGGCTGGGGCATCGGAGGGCTGAGCCAAGTCAATGGCGACGCCGCTTTCAATATCGTCGATGCCACGGAAATCGTAGAGTGCGTGTCCCTCTGGAGTGAGGGCCAGCACAAGGGGCAATTCACGTGGGGTGAAACTGGGAGATGCAACGACTTCGGGCAGGTCCTGAACACAGAACACAGTCTTCCGGCCTCGACCCCGGTGGAGCGAGTCGCCGACATCGTGACCTGGACAATGCGTATTGGCCAGGACAGTGAAAGGCTGACACACCTCCTGCACCAACGCTTCGGTCTGGTGAACGTAGACATGTCGTTTAATATCGAGCGACAGACCGCGGTCGCGAGCTTCGATTGTGGTGACGGTCAGCTCAAACGCGTCGTCGCCGTTGATTCCGACATCTACTTCTGGTCAGATCCAGCATTCCGAACATCGTTGATTGTTCCGGACGAAATGGACCTCGAGCGCGTCGCGACGTGGGTTTTCCACCGTGCGAACGAACTGATCGAGTATGACGAGTCCAAAGGTCTTCACCACAATGAGCGATGATCACGACGATCCTGTGGGCCGTGTGGCAACAGGGCTACGTGACTGGGCACGAGGTCTTCTCCCCCTCGAGGCAGCGGTCGAATTGATTGCGACCGCGTGCGGTGGACGACTCCTCTACGGTCCATGGATTCGGCTCGACGCATGTGGCCAGCACTGGTTCGACCCCGACATAGCCGCGGTCGAGAAAGGTGTTCTCAGTGGCGGCGAGCGACGGGTGCTGACCATCGTGATGAGCCTCGCCTCAGCCGAACACCCGCTCGACCTCTCCGACGCGGTCTGCGGTCTCGACGACGACGCCCTCGACGCCGTCCTGCGAGGCCTGGCCCACGCAGGGAAGAGGAATATCCCATGACCCTGACGAGAACCGTCGAATCCCACGATGAACGCGCCCCTCCCCCGCGCTGAGCGCGGGACTTCCCGCAGACCCGCCAGGCCGTTAGGCCTGGCCGAAAGAATCACGAACTCAGCATCAATGTAAGGAGAGAACGATGACCACCTACACGACAAGCAAGGCCGCCGAGCTCGCCCGCCGACTGGAGGAGCAGGAGGCCGAGAATCAACGGCAGCTCGAAGCCATCCGGGCCGAGCAGGCCGCCCACGACAAGGCTCTCGACGACGCGCTGACAACGAGCGGACGGGCGCGCGTCGCGCTCGTCGAGGAACTGCTGGAGCAGTTCGGCATCGACACAGTCGAGCTCGAACAGCGGCGCAACAAGCGCACCGGCGAGGTGATCCTGGACAGGAAGACCGGAAAGCCGAGGACGGTCGATCCCGACCCGGACGAGACGATGCGGATGCAGCGGCTCAAAGCGGCCATCGACACGGCGGTCAAGGCGTCTAAGCCGATCACGCCGCCAGTGCCGACGGCGGTGCCCGGCAAGGTCGGAAGCAGTGTCGAGGCAACATCCAAAGCGTCGTAGCTACAGGCTCGACGACCGCCCAGAAGCCCCTGTGATCAGTTGATAGCCGGGGCTTCTTCGTACCTCAAAGCAAGGATGGCCATTGACGGGTGCGTTGCGGACGTTTCGAGAGTGCGAATAGGTCATCAATGGGCCCCAACTCTCCATCCCTCCAGCGTTAGTCATTCCCGGGTCCAATCGAGCCTCGATTTGGACGCAACGAGCCCTTCAACGGGCGAAGGGGCCAACTCCCCCGACGTGTCGGTCATATCCGGATACCGTCGGCATCTTTTTCGGTCGTCGACTGGTCGGCGATGGGTCCGAATAGGCCACTTTGTTACGCGGCGTCATTGGGGTCGCACGACTGATTAATCGCACCCGATGACGGCTGCGGATCGACATCGAAGCATCGCGGCAGACGCCTGCGAGGCCCTGCTGCCACGTCTGGTTCCCGTCGACTCCTGCTTCTATACTGCGCGGCGTCGCCAGCAGATGAGCAGGTCGTCGCGAGCAGGCCACGAGCGGGTTCGCAGCCGAGCGCGGAGCGCGAGGGATGAGTACCGGGGGTCCATGGGGGCGCAGCCCCCTGGCCAGCACAGCACTGATTCGGACGAGCGCTTGCGCGACGTCTGATATCTGGGCTGATTGCTGGCTATGTCGCCGCATCGATGCCTCTTTCCTGTACATACCGACAACCAGACGGTATAATTTCGGTAGATGCTTTCATTGACCGCAATGTACAGATGCATCTCAGGGGAGGCGGATTTCGATGGTCACGGTGAAGCGGGCGCAACCAAAGAGCACCTCGAAATACGTCGCCGAAGTGTTCACGCGACTGACCTCCAAACAGGCGCAGCGCCTGGCCGCGGTGCAGGCGATGGAGCCGGCGCTACCGAGCCGGCCCGACGCCGTGCGCCGCCTTATCGAAGCACTCGATGATGACGACCTGGACAGGGCCGACGCCGCCGAAGGCAAGGAGGCCCTGTCGGGCAACGACGTCGACACGATCGTCGCAGCAATGGAAGATCGGACGCGGGCGTACAACGAGCTCACCAAGCAGGTGCACGCGATAGGCGTGAGCTGCAATCAGCTCGTGAAGCTCGGGCACCAGATCAATCTGGGAGCCGCAGGAACCATCCCGACGGAGGCGGTCGAAGGCATCGGGCGACAGCTCTCGGCGGTCAAGGATCGCACCTCGGTTCTCGCTCACCAGGATGCCTACGTCGAGTCGGTGGTGACCTCGTGTCTGCCACAGTGAAACACATTCCGTCGACGTCGTCGAGCAACCTCGATGCCTACTTGGATCGCGAGAAGGAGGGCAACGACCTGCCCCGCGTGCTTTACCAATCCGGCCAGCACTGCCGGCCGGAGACTGCGGCACAGGAGTTCCGGGCACTGCGGGAGATGCACGGCCAGCAGGGCGCGGTGCGCAAGGTCGCCGCCAAGTACAAGGAGCCCGAGGACCCGGCCGACGCGACGCACATCAAGATCGGCAAGAACTGGCGCGCGGCGAAGCCCGGTGAGACCGCGACGACTATTCGGATTGCTCCCGAGGTGCCCTACGTCAAGCGCGACGAGGCCAAGCACTTCGTCTTCAGCTTCGACCTGGCGACGGTCAATCCGCAGGACCCTCAGCAGACCCAGCGGGCCTTCGAAGCCGTCGTCGCCTTCCGCGAAGAGCACATGCCGGGGACGCAGTCCAAGTTCGTCGCCCACGGTGACGCCACCGGTTCCAAGATCGCGATCGAGCGCGGCGAGGGCGGCAAGTTCCACGTCCACGAGGCGATGAACGCCGTCGTGCACACCGACATGGTGGTTGAGGGTCGGCAGTACAGCCGGGGGCAACGCGTTGCCGGCGCGATCACGCACGTCGACACCTACCGCGCAGCCTGGGATCAGTTCCTCGAGGCCCGCGGCCACGAGTTCGGGCTGTCGCCGCAGGACCGCTCGGTGTTGCCGGAGGTCGGCAGCTGTGAGTACCGGGCTGTGCGTCACACGGAGCAGGACTTCTGGGCACGAGAGCGTGGCGAGATCTCCGATCACGACCGTGCCCGGCGCGGTATCGAGACCGGGTATGCAGGGCTCGCCGCGGACCCCGCGAAACTGGCCGGACTCGACGACGCCGAACGCATTGAGCGTCTGGCCGCAGAGGTCGCTGCCACAGGCGATGTCGCGCTGAAGCTGAGAAGGACGAATGCCTGCGAGGTCAAGATTCGCTCCTTCGTCGTGCCGGGTAGGACGCAACCGATCGCCAGCACGAAGCTCGGAGATCGCTACGCCAATGCGACCGCCACCGTCGGCGGGGCACAGGAGCAGCTCGACTATATCGCGCAGGGAAGCTGGAAGCCGTTCGCACGCGGCGAGGTCGGCCCGCCGAAAGAGATCGAGAGACTGCCGGACGCGGAGGTCGCGATACTGCAGCGCGCTGCCGACGGCATGGCCCGTGCAGAGCGCCAGGCCCAGCAGACCGAGTGCGAGCCGCCTCGACATCAGCCCCGACCGAAGACGGTCACCACAGCAACTGAGGTGCTCAAGCCCTACGAGCGCGACTTCGGCCGAGAGCTGGCCGAGGTTCGTCGGACACTCATCGATGAGCACTTGCGGCAGCACCCGACCGCGGATCCAAGGGTCGCCGCGCAGATGGTCGATGGGCAGCTCTACGCACATGCGTTGGAAGGCTCGCTCAAGACCGACCTCCAGGCGGTGCGCGCCGAGCTCACGCAGCGTCAGAAGCCGGCAGAACAGGAGTATCCCCGCAGTGCTGGCCGTACGTCCGAGGCAGCTTCAGCCTCTCCGGACAAGGAGCCCGCAGAAGATCGCGCCTCGCAGCCAGAGCGGTCGCCGGAGCCGGCAGCCCCCAGGCCGAAGCGTCCGACGCCGAAGCGCGATGAGCGCCGGGCACGGGTCCTGAGCATGGAGGAGCGCCGCAGTGCGGAGCTGATCGCCGTAGTGCGCAGCGAGAGGGCCGACGGTGGGGCCTACGTCGACTTCCAGATTGCCACACCCGAGCCAGGAGAGCGCCAGCGACCAGGTCTGCACCTGTTCGCCGAGAAAAGGACGCGCAGACAGAAGGACGGCACCGACCGCGAGGTCATGCAGACCTGGACGCAGCTGACCGCCCAGCAGTACGACCGACTCAAGATTGCCGCCGGCGAGAACTGCGTCAAGACCGAAGGGAAGACGGTCTATGGCCTGGCCTCCGACATCGGGATGCCCAGGCAGGGCGGTCACGTCCCCAACCCCAACACGTTCCAGTCCTCCAGTCGGGAGCTGATCGGCCAGGACGTCCTGGCCGATCAGCGATCTTCTGAGGACCGCGGGCGTGCGGCCGAGCGCACCGACAGGCAGACCAGGAAGAACAAGCCGAGCGCGTACGAGATCGTCTCGAAGGCTCACGAGGGCCGCGACCGCAATCGGAGCATGAGCCGATGACGAGGAGACGGAGAGGAGGTGATGACCGATGAACAGGGTGACTGAGATCGAGGTCCGGGGCCTTGAGTCGAGGGCGGACTTATTCGAGCGCCAAGCGAATGACCGGGAGGCGGAGACTCCGATGCTCCACCGATCAGTGAGCGGGTACTACGACTCCCTCGAACGGATCGACCGCTACCGCCGGCAGGCACGGGACCTCCGCGCCCAGGCGCAGCGTCTGCGGCGCAAGACGTCGTAGCTCCGATCGAAAAACCGACTAAGAGGCAGACAAGAGAGAAAGGACAGCAATCATGGCTACCGAGAGCGCCATCGACCAGCAGGAGATCGACGAGGAGAAGGCGGCCCAGATCCGTCACCTGCTCGCCGAGGAAAACGAAGAGGCGGTCAAGCACCGCTTCGGGGAGCAAGAGTTGAATTCCCCCGAGTACCGGCAGGCGCAGAAGGAACTCGCCCAGCGAGCCAGCGCCAGGACCAAGCGATTCAAAGCTGAAATCGAGGAGCAGGAGCAACTCGATCGCGAGCGTGAGGCCGAACTCGAGCGTCAGAAGGCAGTCGAGGGCCAGGCCCAGGAGCAGGAGACAGAGCAGAACCAGGACCAGCAGGTCGAACAGGATCACGACCGCGGCCAGGAGAAGTCCCGTCCGGAGCAGGATCGCTCCGAGCAGTCTGCCGATGTGCCGCGAGCGGATCAGCAGGTCAAGCGCGACGGCCAGAACAGGGCCGGTGCCGAAAGCCAGCAGCAGGATCGCGTCGGCAGCGTGCGCCGGCAGGCTTCTGAGACGACTGGTGCCGACACGGCCGATCAGGGCGATTCCCAAGCCAAGGAGAGGCAGCGCCCGGAAAGTACCTACGAGCAGGTCTCCCGCGCCCAGCGCGAGAGCCGGGAAAGGTCGGCGCACGGCATCGATCGATGAGACCCGATGCCACCGGGCGATCACGGTGAACGCGCACGAGAAGGCCCCCGGAGCAATGCTCCGGGGGCCTCTTCTTGACCGTCAGGCGACCCGCTTCGACGTGAACGGGATTGCGCTGATGTCGACGAGGGTCACCATCAGTCCTTTCTCGTGGATGCCGTCATGATCGACCTCGGCGAGGTTGGGGCGACGGCCCCGCAAAAGCCGTCCCTCGTTACGCGTCTTCGGGAGGAAGTCCGACCCCTGGAACGCCTCGACCCGCTCTGAGGTCTGCGACTGCTTGCCGAGGTGGTCGACCGTCGTCTTCTGCTGCTCCGTCTGGCCGTACCACCAGGCCGCCTTCTCGAGGATCTCCTTCTCGGGAGCGCCGACGAGGCAGAGCACTGCGGGCCAAGTGTCGCGCAGCGCCGTCATGCCCGCTGAGCCGTAGCGCAGCTCAAACTGGCTGGTCGCCTGCACGGCGCAGAGCAGGTTGATGCCCATCGCCCTCGACTCCGTGACCACGGTCGGGAGTTCCTGCCACGGCATCGTGTTGCACAGCTCGTCGACCACCAGGAGCAGGCGGGGCAGCTTCGTCTTCTCCGTTTGGTTCGACCGCCAGCGCTTGGTGATGGCCCCGGCGGCTCCGACTGCAGCACCGGCGGCGACACCCGTGGCCGGGGCCACGATGAACAGCGTCGCCCCCTTGCGCTCGAGCATCTTCGGCGTCAGCGGCGGTGTCGTGCCGTCACCACGAACGGTGGAGCGCAGCCATGGGGCGACGGCGGCCTTCATCGTGATCATCACGTTCGAGACCTGCTTCTCGTCCTGCACGGACGCGGAGAGCAGCTCCTCGGACAGGATCGCCGAGACCTCCTTGAGGCGATCGATCGCGGTGACCCAGCTCGGCGACCCATCCTCCGCGCTCTCGCCCTTGAGCCTGCTGACTGCCGAGCGCGCCCAGGCCATGCCGTCCGGACCAGCGGCCCGCAGGATCGCCGCCAACGGAGCGGTCGAAAGAGTCTCGAAGAACTCTGCGGTCCCGTCTCCGCCGCCACCCGAAGCGCCACCGGACCCGGCCGAACCCGACTGCAGCAGAATCGTCGCGAGGTCGAGGGCGTCGTCGTCGCTTTCCACGAGCGCGGTGGGGTCGACGACCACACGCGTCACGCCCTCGGGCAGCTGGTCATCGGGGACCTCTCCTGAGAGGTCGAGGACAAAAGTGCAGCCCTTGCCGCCGCGGGCCAAGCGCATCTGCAGACACTCCTGGATCAGATCGGGCTTGCTACTCACGGCGACCACTGGACCGTTCCACATGAGAATCGCGGGTGCGAGCACGCGGCGGGTCTTGCCCGAGCCGCTGACTCCCGACACCAGCAGATGAGGGGCCGTCTCAGCCGGCACACCGTCAATGAACCCGCCGAAAGGGGTGGGCGGACGCGTGTAGATCAGTGCCGTCTCCGCAGCGACGGCAGTTCTGGCTGAGTGCGTGACCCTCTTGCTGTTGAACATGGTCATCTCTCCTTCTTGTTGTCGTCTTTCGCACCCCAGCGGCGCGCGATGTTTCCACGTCCGGCGGCGCTGATGCGTTCCCGCTCATCGGCTGCTTCCTCGGCGACCAACTCTTCGACCTCTGGCGAATCAATGCGTAGGAGGCCGTACCGCAGACACGCACGGGCCAAGAGCCCGTTCCCGATGCCTCGGGAGCGCGCCTGCTGGCGAATCGATTCGCGATCGCCTGTCGTTAGGGCCATCGTCTGCTTGGCGTCCAAGGACCTGCTCATCGACGCTCCTTCTCCTGCCTCGTCGGTTGTTCCACACCCGTCGTGGGTATAGTATTATGGTACACGTTTTCCTCGACCATTCACTACGACCAAGGAGGCCCCGAATGGGCAAGTTCATCTTTCAGGCGGTCATCGGGCTGGTGGTCGTCGGCACGATCTTCATCTTCGGGATCGTGGTCGGGGGCGGCTTCGCCAACGACGTGGCTGAGATCGGCGTGCAGAGCCGCATCGTGGACTGCCTGCCTCTGGAGACGGAACAGGAGCTCGAGGCCTGCCTCGACCAGCCCGAGGATGCGCCGTGAGCACGACCCGGTGGGAGAAGGAACGGAGCGCCTGGCTCAAAGCCCGAGTCGGGCACCGACTCGGCGCGAGGCGTCGGGCCGAGCAGCTCGCTGTGACCGCACGGCAGCACGAGCGGCTGGAGGCCGGCGTCGGCGACAGCGCCTTCGGCGAGGTCACGACCCGCAACATCTTCTACCGCAGCGTTCACCGCGAGGAGGGCGCTGCAAACCTGGCCGGCTGGTTGATCTGGACGCTGATCTGGATGTCCGCGACCTACGTGCTCGTCGGGCCTGCGCTACTCATCGGCCTCGGGGCATACGGCCTCTGGTGGCGGAAGGTCGAGGGGTGGGGCCGAATGCGGAGCATGCCGTACTTCAAAGCCGCGGGAGCCGTCGCGGCGGTCGGCGTCGCGATACTGACCGCCCACTCCCTGCTGGCGACAGAGGGCGTGGCCCGCGTCCTCGTCGGCTCCTTGGAGGTCTGGCCACTCGCAGGCGGCGCAGCATTCCTGACTGTCTACCTCTGGCTGCAACTCGTGCTGGGTCTCGTTCGCGCCGGGTGGCGCGTGCGGGCCTGGGGCTGGCCCGCAGTCGCTCGGGTGGAACGGACGGCGGCGACGGCCGTCCAGGGGGTCGAACTCGAGGTGTTCGAGCACGCCGAGCTGGAGGAAGCGCCGCACAACGACGCACCGGCCATCGCTCCCATCGAGATCAGCGTCGACGACGAGGAGCTCGAGGACTGGATGGTCGAGGAGCAGGACGAGCCGGTGTACGCGGACGAGAACGAAACAGAGAGGGAAAGACCATGAATTCAATCGAAACGGTGATGAGCGTCCTCGCGACCGCGGGACTCTGGCTCGTCGTGGGCGGCATGACACTGCTGCTCCTCATGGTGCTGTTGTCGCGGACAGGGCGCACGGTGCTGAGAGGTCTCGGCGACGAGCTCGAGATGGAACTCAACGACGTCATCAATATCAACGAAAGGACCCAATCCCATGACTGACCACCAGAACATCAACATCAACGTCGAGCGAGGCGGAGGACCGGAGAACCATGCGTGGACCGTGCTCGGCAGCCTGCTCGCCTGCGGAGCCGTGGGCATGGCCGCCTGGGCGATCTCGAACGCCGGAATGCTCGACATGGCCGCCACCGGCCTGTCGTTCTTCTTCCTTCAGCTCGTGACGATGCTGTTCAAGGCCGGCCTCATCGTCGTGCCGGAGAAGAACAGCTCGGACTTCTCCGAGTCACGAAACATTCTCAAGACTCTCTGGCGGGAGTTCCAGGAATTCCAGGGCCGCTCCCCCATCTGGCGCATGGCGCTGCTGGCGCTGGGCTTCACCCTGGCCTACATGCTCTTCAGATTCGGTCTGTCCGTCGCCCTGGGAGTCTTCGGAAACATCTGGATCGCCGGAGCTGCTTCTGCCCTCATCGCTTCGTTGATCGTCTCCCCGAAGCTCTTCTCTGGGATGCTCTCGAAAATGAAGAGCCGCAGTGGTGTCGAGATCAAGACTCGTTCTGCGGAGCCTGAGGCCGAGGAAGGTGGTGTCGCATGATGATCACCTTGATTGCCAGTGTAATCGCGGCTCTAATTGTACTGACCGGGGACATCAGTTGAGTGTTCGTCGCTTGCTCCGAAGTTGCTTGTGAGCCAATCCTCGATCGAGGCCCATGGGAAGGCTCGCGGATCATGCGACCCGGGCGAGATTGCGGCTGCCTCCATACGGTCGAGGCGGAAAATGCGCCAATCCTCGCGTGTGAGGTCATAGGCAATGAGATACCAGCGCTGCTGACGCAGGAGATGTCGATACGGTTCCACGGTCCGATGCGAATGACGACCATACTGGTCGGTGTAGTCGAAGGTGAGCCGCGAAGCATTCGCGACGGCGTCAGCGATCTCCCCGACGAGGTGCCAATCCACGGACGCCGGAGGCTCTCGCAAGACCTGTGTTGAGAGCGCAACTGCCGCAGCACGCTGTTGAAGCTTTCTGGGCAGCACCTGCTCGAGCTTCGCGCGCGCGGTCGCAGCGGTGGCGTCGTCGGGCGACCATGCCTCGAGAATCAACAGGCTTGTGATGATTGTCGCGACCTCGTCCGCCGTGAGCAGCAACGGTGGAATCTTCATGCTCGGCCGCAGTGCGTAAGCAGCGCCTGGGCCCGGACGGGAGCGGACATCGTAACCCATATCGCGCAGACGCATGGTGTCCCGCCGCACGGTTCGTTCGCTCACCTGCAGACGATCCGCCAAATCGCGACCGCCCCAATCGCGCCCCGACTGGAGCAGCGCCAGCAACCTGAGTGATCGTGTCGAGGGGTTGTCCATGGATCCATGTTCCCAGAAAATGCGGACAGGATCAGGCCTGATCTGCATTTAGCGTGGTAGGACGACATACGAACGGCAGAGAGAACTCACCATGAAGATCGCCATCACAACTCCGCAAGGCAACGTTGGTCAACACCTGACGCGCATGCTCATCCGGGCCGGAGTCAGACCGCTATTGCTTAGCCGCCACCCTGAGAACGTCTCCACGGCCCTTGCCGAGCATGTGGACCTAGTGAAGGCTGACTCACGCGACCCGAACCAAGTGGTCTCTGCTACTGCTGGTGTCGATGCGATCTATTGGGTCGACCCATCCACTGACTCCCCTGATCCGCTGGGCGACTATCGCCGTGCGACGGAGTCAATCGTCGCCTCGGTCGAGGCGAACCGCATCGGACGGGTCGTCTTTCAAAGCAGCGTCGGCGCGGAAAAGCGTCATGGCGCGGGCGAGATCGACGGCCTCGCTGAGACGGAGGTCGCCCTCGACGCCTGTGATGTGGATGTCACACACCTGCGGTGCGGTTTCTTCTTCACGAATTTGTTGTTGGACCTGGCATCGATCAAGTCCGGGCGGCTACAGACCGTGCTGCCACTCAACTCGCCGATGAGCTGGGTCGCCCCACGAGACATTGCTGAGGTGGCAGCGCTTATCCTATTGAATCCAGAGTGGTCTGGACGCCATGTTCGGGCAGTTCACGGCCCCGAGGATCTGACATGGTCCCAAGCGGCGACGATCATTTCTGAGGAGCTCGATCGGGTGGTTCACGTCGAGCGCATCAGCGATGCCCAGATGCGTGACCAGTACCTTCAGGTGGGCATGTCACCCGGCATGGCCGACGCAATCCTGGGGATGTCCACCGGCCTGCGTGAGGGGTTCGAATCCGAACAAAACCGTTCAGTACTCACCACCACACCGACGCGCCTGCGCACCTGGATCCATGGGGAGCTCATCCCGCTTCTCTGAAGAACTCGGCAGACCGGATCAAACGCTGGGCGGCCCCGCGCGGGGCCGCCCAGCTGAATATATGAGAACTGATTTCACACGCCAACGCTGCCCTGACTCCGCGTCACCGACTCAAAGTCGCTCGCCTCGTCGTCGAGGATGGGTGGCCCATCAGTGAGGTCGCAGCCCGCTTTCAAGCTTCATGGCCGACCGTCAAGAGATGGGTCGGAAGTTTTCTCGCTGGGGAGGCCATGCTCGACCGCTCATCGCAACTCAAAATCTCGCCGAACAAAACGCGGAAGGCAGTAACAATACGGTGCGTGAGCCTGCGAATGCGGTTGAGGGAGGGGCCGGTTCAGCTCGCTGCCCCGGGTCGGCAAGACCAACACGCTTCCACAGCCGCGATCAGCCAGCTCCACCACCTTCGGCACCCCGTCGGAGAAGGGCGGCGTGTCGGGAACCGTCCACACGCTGGAGACGACAGGTGCCGCGCCGATCTTCCGCAGCTCCCACCATACGCCGACCCTCGTCCGGGATGCCGCGCCCGTCAGCCTGACGACAAGAACCAACCAATCCATATGGTCAGAACACTGTGCTACCGGAGGACATTTAACACCTGTCACCGAATCAATCTGTGGCGCAGGCGTCAGCCGCGAACCTATTTGCCTGAAGGTGCCGATCAATGACTCCTGGACATCACTCGCTGTTCGCTGCAGCCGCCAGGCACTCCGCTAGGTCTTCGCGCAACCGTCGCTGCCGCTCCAGAGACAGGGGCGAGAACAACTCCTTCTCCGCGGCGCGGGCGGCAGCACTGGCATGACGAAGTACCGCGCGGCCGTCATCGGTGAGCTCGCTCGGCAGCGCTCGGCCATGTGGCGCTTGGCTCGGCCGGGCAAGTAGCCCGCGCTCCTGGAGCCGGCGCAGGACGAGATTCATCGACTGCCGGCTCACGAAGGCACGTCGAGCCAGTTCCGAGCTCGACAGCCCGGAGTTGCGCCCGAGTAGCTCGAGACACGCGTACTGAGGAACCGTCAGCTCCATCGGACGCAGCGATTCCTCCATAGCCGCGCGCATCGACGCGTGCACCTGCTTCAGGACGTAGCTCACTGACAGATCGAGATCACCGACTACCTCTTGACTCATGTCAACATTGTGACATAGCGTTCGTGTCAACACATTGACATCAAAATGAAGGAGCAGATCATGGCCGGCAATGTCACATATTTCGAGGTGCCCAGCAACGACATCGAAGCGACGCAGCGATTCTGGGGCACGCTGTTCGGCTGGACATTCCGCGAAGGCAACTTCCCCGGATACTCGATGATCGACGGACCCAACCCTCTGGGCGGAGCACCGCACGAGGAACCGTCGCGGCACCCGCGGATCTTCTTCTCCGTCGACGACATCCACGCGGCCGTGGCCCGTGTACGCGAACTGGGCGGCACTGCCGAGGACCCTGTGACGATCCCGTCCGGCGCGTTCGCTCACTGCGTCGACGACCAGGGCGTGGAGTTCAGCCTCTCCCACGAGCCCGGAGCGCAGGGTTGACCCAGACCGAGGACGCTCGAACAGCCGCTCGGCCATCGGGCTTGGTCAAGTCGCTGCTCCCGCTGGCCGTGGCGACGTTCGCCGTCGGGACCGACGCGTTCGTCATCGCGGGCCTCCTACCAGCGATCGCCGCCGATCTCGAGGTTGGCACCGCGGCGGCCGGACAGCTGGTGACCGTGTTCGCACTGACGCTGGCGATCGCCGCGCCGGTGCTGAGCTGGCTGCTGAGCTCCCTCGATCGCCGGAGGGCGCTCCAGCTGGCGCTGGCAGTGTTCGTCGTCGGGAACATCGCGACCGCGCTGAGTCCGAGCTATTCGATCATGATGACGTCCCGAGTTCTCACCGCCCTGGGAGCTGCCACGATCACCGCGCTGGCTTCCAGCGCGGCCGTCGCAATCGCGCCCGAGGAGCGCCGAGGCCGGGCCATGGCGCTGGTCATCGGCGGCTTGACTCTATCGACCGCGCTGGGTATGCCGTTAGGCAATCTGATCGGGAGCGTCGACTGGCGACTGACGTTGTGGGCTGTGGTCGGCCTCGGAGTTCTCGCCACGTTGGGAATCTGGGCGTCGTTGCCGAGGATCTCGCTGCCGGCCGTGAGCCTGACCGCTCGGCTCGCGCCATTGCGACAGACCAAGGTTCTCACGATCCTGGCGGCGACGGCGCTGGTCATGGCAGGGCATTACACCGTCTACACCTATATCGGTGCGATCACCGCCGACGCTACGTCCGGCTCGTTTCCACACGCTCTCACTCTGATCCTCTTCGCCTGGGGCCTGGGCGTCCTGTCCGGCAACTTCCTCGCCGGTTCCTGGGTCGACAAGATCTCTGGTGAAAAAGTCGCCGTGGCCGCACTCAGCGGCGGTGCCGTAATGCTCGCGATCAGTCCGCTCACGGTCGACCATCTGGCGATTGTGGTCGTCTGGGCGCTGGTCTGGGGAGCAACCGATGGGATGGCATCAGTGGTCCAGCAGCACCGACTGGTGATGATTGCCCCGGCTTCCGCTCCCCTGTTGTTCGGGCTCAACTCCTCGGCGATCTACGTCGGAGTCGCGATGGGAGGCATCCTCGGCGGAATCGCCCAGGAGTGGCTCGCCATCGCGTTGCTCGGCGTGCCCGCGGCCCTCATGGCCCTGCTGGCCACCCTGCTCACCGTCATTCAGGCACGGACGACACAGGATCAAGAAGAATTGCCAGCATAGGTCGTCCGGATGCCGCCGATGGTCTTGACGTCATCGACCGGTCAGCCTCGAGCGGTGTTCGCATCTTTTACATGGGTGCGGCGTCGACCCACCCGCGGTAGGTGTCAGTGTCGACGTTGCTGCCACACACGATGGTGACCACGTGCCGGCCGGCGAAGCGGTCGCGGTCTTCGAGGATGGCCGCGATGCCGAGGGCGGCCGATGGTTCGACGACGAGCCCGGCATGCTCGAAGATCATCCGCATGCCTGTCATGATCGAGGCCTCGTCGACCAGGACGGCGTCGTCCGCGACAAGAACGAGGTCGTCCAGCACCGCGGGGATGGGGTGTCGGCCGGCGACGCCGTCGGCAATTGTGTCGGTCGGCCCGGTGGTGACGACGCGGCGCTGGTGCCACGAGCGCGTCATCGCCGGCGCGCCCTGCGGCTGGACGCAGATCATTTCTGTCCCTGGTGCGCAGGACTTCACTACATGGCCCACGCCAGTTGCTAGCGCTCCGCCGCCGAGAGCGATCAGAACGGCGTCGAACGACGGCAGCGTCTCCACCAGTTCCAGTCCGATGGTCGCCGCGCCCTCGCAGGTCTCGACGTCGAGGCTGTCCTCGACCAGGCGGATGCCCTCATGCTCGGCGATGGCCGCTGCCCGCTCACGGGCCAGCTCGTGGTCGCCGTCAACCAGTTCCAGCCTGGCTCCCAGAGCTCGGATGCGGTCGAGTTTCGTCGCCGTCGCATGCCGGGACGCCACGACAGTGACGTCGAGTCCTCGTTCGCGGCCGGACCAGGCCAAGGCATGACCGAGGTTGCCCGCACTGGCGCACACCACGGCCTTTTCGCCTCTGGCGGCGAGCTGGCTCGCTACCAGCTCGGTACCGCGGGCCTTGAAGCTGCGGATCGGGTTCGCCGTCTCGAGCTTGATGCTCACCGTGCACCCCAAGACCGGCTCCAGCGCCTCGCAGCGGTACAGCGGCGTGTCGAGGAACACGGGGTCGATCACCTCTCGAGCCGCGCGGATCCGAGCCGTGTCGAGGCGCGTCGGCGTTGTGACGCCTGCGCCTCGCACTACTGGCGCATTGTCTGTTGGTGGTCGCGTCATGCCCGGAGCTCGATTCTTTGATCGTGGACGACGGTGTCAACGTTCCGATTCTCGTCACACAGTCCGCTCATGTGGGGGCATCGAAGACCGAGTCGAAGAATCCGAGCGCATCGGCAGCAACCCGCGGACGTGCGCCGTGCGGGTCGTCGTTCTCGGCCCTGAAGTCGTAGTGGCCGACGTCTGGTCCGACGCTCTCACCGGTCGCCGTGGGGATGGCGTCCAGGTAGACGAGGGCGTTGTCCTCGGGCGGGGCGATGTCGTCGGCCCCGCCCCACCGAACTCGAAAGGGGGCAGTGATCGACTCGAGACTGCCGATGTCGAGCATCCGGCCGATCGCCGGCGCGATGGCGAAGCCGGCGCGGATCCGTGGATCGGCGAAGCTCTGCGCGCTGTCCCTGACGATCGCGGCGAGCTGCTCGTCGGAGTAGCTGGCGCGCAGCACAGCGATGAAGCTAGGAAACTCCGGCACCTCAGGTGCCTGCAGTGCACCGTGGAAGACCGCCTGCGTCACTGCCCGATCGATCCGAGCGCCGAGGATCCCGGCGACAGTGTACCCGCCGAGCGAGAACCCTGCCCCGCCGATCCTTGTGCTGTCGACCTCGTAGGACTCGATGAGATGGTCCAGTAGGAAGGAGAGGTCGCGGGGGCGTTCCCACACGAACGCGAAGCCTTCGACGAGGTACTCGTCATTGGCGTTGTTCCCGTGATGGTCGACCGCGGCTACGAGATAGCCCGCCGTGTTCAAGTGCTCGGCGAGCCAATCGAGGTCCTCGGCTGCGCCGCCGGTCCCGTGGGACAGCAGGATGGCCGGTGCGGGGACGTCCGGTTCTGGAGGTGCCCAGATCCGGGTCACGATGGGGCGCACTCTGGATGGGGCGGACCAGTGGGGCCGGGAGGCGTCGTACAGCGTTGCGACGGCGGGTGGCTGCGGAGCCATGGACCTCTCCAATCACTTCGAGGTCGACAGATTCCAGCGAAAGCCGTCCGGGTCCGCGAAGTGACCCGAGCCCGACCCTGCCTCGTGAGCTCGCGGCGTTGCGGAGCGGCTGCCGGACGAGTCGGCGACGGCGATGAGCTGTTCAATGTCCTCGTTGGTTGCAGCCCGGTGGCTCAGTGTGAGTCCCCCGGTGCCATCGCCGGGGTCGTTGATGCCAACGTCCTTGGCCAGGACGCCCCGCTGCATCAGGCAGAGACGTACCGCACCATCGACAGGGTGGAAGTCGATGTACTTATTCCCGTAGTCACGATCGGTTTTTAATCCCAGTGCCTGGTAGAACGCCCGTGATGCCTTGGGGTCTTTGACGCCGAGGATGATGCTGATCTCGGTGGGCCGAGGTGCCGCTGCGGCCGGCCCCTTGTTCTTGTTGGAGTCCGCAGCGACCTTCCAGATCGCGCCGTCGGGCGCTCGGAAGGATCCCGAGAACGACCCGAACAGGGCCTTCTTGGCCGGCTTGAGCACCTGTGCACCAGCGTGGGCGGCGGTGTCCATCACCGCCTGCACCTCGGACGGCTGGGCCAGCGCGTAGGTGACGACGTATCCCGGGAACGACGACGATGCGCCCTCGCCGCCGCTGCCGACAGTTGTTGCTGATGCCAGTTCGAAGCGCCCGGTGCCGTGCATGTCCACTTCGACAGACCCGGCGCTCTTGCTCATCAGCGGGCCGAAGGCTGCGGCGTAGAAGTCCTTGGACGCAGCAGGGTCTCCTGCGAGGGTGACGACGTCCAGGGCGAACAGTGTTTTTGTGTGACGGGTCTGCTCGTTCACCGGGCGGCCTTTCTGATCAGTGTCTCCAACTCGGCCCAGGCGGCCTCGGTCGGTTCGGTCAGCGCGTAGGAAGTCGCCCAGAGTCCGCTGGTGTCGTCGAGGTCGGCTTGGACGCTGAATCCGAAGGTCGAGTACCGCTCCTTGTCGCCCTGCCCGCTGCGGAAGAAGCACAGAACCTTGCCCTTCCTCGCATACCCGGGCTGGCCGTAGTACAGCTTCGGCTCCAGATCCGGAGCGCACGTGGTGACGATGGCGTGCACCCGTTCGGCGAGACTGCGGTCGGGCTCGGACATCTCGGCGATCTTCGCTAGCAGGGCCGCCTCGTTCGCGGCGGCCTTCTCGGCGGCCTTGCCGGCGCGGCCCTGGGCCTTGAGCTCCGCGGCGCGTTCCTTGATCGCGGCGCGCTCCTGCGCCGACATCGTGTCGTCATCAGTCTGGGGATGGGCTGTCTTCTCAGTCATTTCTCTCTCCTCTTTTGGTGGTGTGAACTTTGGTGCTTCGAGGCTATGGGGAGCCTGATCGTGGTGCTTCTCGATTCCTGACGGATCCTTCACGAGCGACAAACAGCGGGTAGCAGTCGCATCCGGTGCTGGCAGTCGATGCGTTCACCGGCCATCGAGTCGTCCTCGGGCCGGCCGGTGCAGTCGGTTCGGGTCCACGCGTGCAGTGATGCTCGTAAGTCTGCTCAGGTCATCGTGCGCGTAGCAGTCCTGGGTGGGGGCGGTGCTCTGGTTGTCGCCGAACAGGAAGTTGAGCACGCGCCCGCTGGGTTCGATGCTCAGCGACCGCAGGAGGCTGCCCTGCTCATCTGCAATGGATGCGGAGTCGTCAGTAGGGCCGGGGCCGGTGATGATCCGGGCGAGGTAGTCAGCGCCGCGGTTGCCGATGGGTGTGCCGCCGTCGGGCGCAGTTCTCATCGCCCCGCCGAGGCGGTGGATGAACACGAACTGTGGCCTGTCCTCGGCCCTTAGCTCGTCCCTGTGGGTCGTCAGTGCTTCTGCGTTGATGCCTGACGTCGCCATGGCGTCGCCCTGGAACGCGTGCGGCCCGGTCGGCTCGCGGAACACTTCCGCCAAGTCGGCCGGCTGTGTCGGTGCGAGACGCGCGGACTGATCCACGAGCCCGCCGAGGGCCTTGACCTGATCAGCTGCCTCGGTCTCGGTGCCCAGCGACGTCACATAGATCGACGCGGTGCGCTTGCCCCGGATGACCTCGGGCAGGCTCGGCATGTCGGGGAAGGCCTTCAGCGACAGGAACGCACCCATCTGGTCGGGAATGCTCGCCGACCACGTGACGAATCGATCAGCGATCTCCGCCCAGTCGTCGCTGACGACGGGCAGCACCCCGGCCCAGACATGGTCGATGGGAAAGAGTCGGCAGGTCATGCGAGTGACAACGCCGAGCTGGGCTCCGGCTCCGCGGACGGCCCAGAACAGGTCCGGATCGTCCTCGGCACTCACGCGCCGCAGCCGTCCGTCGGGGGTGACGAGGTCGAGGTCGACGAGGTGGTCGGCGGCGTAGCCGAATGCCCGTGACAGCGGTGAGATCCCTCCGCCGAGGGTGTAGCCTACGGCCCCGACCGTGGCGGCCGTGCCGTTGAGTGGGGCCAGCCCGTGCCGCGCGGCTGCGGCCGTGACCTGCGCCCAGGTGGCACCGGGCCCGATCTCGGCTGTCCGAGCCTCCTGGTCGATCCTGATCTCCGACATTCGGTGTGTGCGGATGAGCAGTCCGCCAGTCAGTGATGTCGCACCATGTCCGGTGTTGGTCACCGACACCGGCAGGCTCTGTTCGGCGGCATGGCCGATCGCGCGGGCCACATCGTCGCTGCCGAGCGGCTCGACCGTCAGCTCGGGACGGATCGTGACGGCAGTCTGCATGCAGTCCGTGCCCGCTCCCCCGTCCTCCGCCGTGATGGGGCCGCGGAAGCCGGGTATCGCCGCAACGTGTTGCTGGCTCATGGTCGTTCTCCTCTCCAAGTGGGGACTGTGGTCATGAGGTGGGCTCGGGTCGGGCGCGAATCCGGAGCTCGAGGCCGTCGAGGAAATACGCGAGACCCCGGGTGAAGTCACCGAGCCAATCGTCATCGTCGAGATAGCGGTGGCCGGCCAGGGTTGGATAGCGGTCCGCGTGCTCCTGCAGTAGTGCCTGCCCGACCTCGCGGTCGTGGTCGCTGATGTTCAACGTCGCCTCGGTCGAGGCCGAGCCGAAGATTAGATTGTGCAGCGTCCACATCGCCGCCGACAGCTCAGCACCGGCCAGACCCGCGCGGTGCAGGGTCGACATGACCAGCTCCAGCTGGTCCAGGTAGCTCGGGCCGAAGCTGGGACGAGACGCCGCCACCGGCGCGACCCAGGGATGGGCGACCAGGGTCGCCCGCCACGCAAGGGCGATGGCTTCGATGCACGCCCGCCAATTGTTGTGTTGCGTTCCGGTCGGGGCGTCGGCCTTCGCGAAGACGTGATCGACGGCCAGGTCGATAATGTCGTCCTTGGTCTTGACGTGCCAGTACAGCGACGGGGCGACGACGCCGAGTTGCTCGGCCACACGCCGCATCGTCAGTGCTTCGAGGCCGCCGCCGTCGAGGATCTCGACTGCGACGTCAACGATCCGCTCGCTGGTCACCGGTGGCTCGCCGCGCCGGCTGCGCTGCGGGCGCAGCCATACATTCGACGGTTCTGCGCGCCCTTCACGGGGTCCTGGCATCCGATCGCCCTCCTTGACTCGTCACCGGGTCCCGGTGTCCTGCTAGACTAGACTAACACTGTTCGGGATACGTGACCACTGTTAGGGAGACGAGAGTCGAAGATGGAAAAACGAGAAGAATCGTCGGCGCACTGGTGGACGTTGGCACTGGTGGCGATGGCGCAGTTGCTGGTGGTCCTCGACGGCACCATCGTCAACATCGCCCTGCCCTCGGCCGATGTCGAGCTGGGCCTGGGCGAGGCCAATCGGCACTGGGTCATCACCGCTTACCTGCTGACGTTCGGTGGGCTGCTGCTCATAGGCGGTCGCGTCAGCAGCGCCATCGGGCACCGGCGGGCGTTCGTGATTGGCCTGATTGGATTCGCGGTTCCGTCCCTGATCGGCGGACTGGCCTGGAGTGCGGAGATCCTCATCGCCGCCCGAGCCCTTCAAGGGGCGTTCGCCGCTCTGCTGGCACCCGCCGCCCTGTCCTTGCTCGCGACGTCCTTCACCGAGGCCAGGGAACGGGGCCGGGCCTTCGGCGTTTTCGCCGCCGTCGGCGCAGCCGGGTCGGCCATCGGCCTGCTCCTGGGCGGGGCACTGACCGACTTCGCCAGCTGGCGCTGGTGCCTGTACATCAACGTCCCGATCGCCGTTATCGTCGCGCTCGGTGCCGCTGTCATCCCGCGGATGCCGGGAGTCAAGCAGGCCGGTCGCATCGACGTCTTCGGCGCGCTGCTCAGCGCCGGCGGCATTGCCTCGATCGTGATCGGCATCAGCCAGCTCGACGGGCAGCAGACCTCGGGGCCCGCCGTCGCAGCCCTGATCGGAGGCGGTCTCGTCCTGCTCGTCGCGTTCGTCTTCGTCGAGCGCGCGGTGGACAACCCGATCCTCCCGTTGACAATCCTCACCAACCGCGCCCGCGCCGGCTCGTTCATCGCGATCGCGCTGATATTCCTGGCGATGTTCGGTTTCTACCTGTTCATGAGCTACTACATGCAGGCCCAGCTGGGCTACTCGCCGCTAAACGCCGGACTCGTGCTGCTCATCCACGCCCTCGCCGCGCTGATCGGATCCATGATCATCGCCGGGCGACTCCTCGGTCTCGTCTCACCGGCGGCCTTGGTGGTGAGCGGCCTCCTCGCCGCCGCGGCCGGACTGGCCGTCCTCACATTCCTCGACGCCGAGTCGACGAATGTCCTGCCCATCTACCTAGTGCCCGCCATGGTGCTGACAGGCCTGGGGATGGGCCTGGTGATCGCCGCTACCGCGAGCACGGCCACCGAGGGCGTCGCCGTCCACGAGCTCGGGGCTGCATCAGCGGCCTACAACGCCTCCCAACAGCTCGGTGCCGCGATCGGCGTCGCCCTACTCAACACCGTCGCCGTCATCTCCAGCACCGCCTACCAGGCCACCGGCGCGGCGAGTGACGACGGGGCCATCATTCACGGCTACACCACCGCCCTGACCGTCAGCACGGGGGTCCTGGTCGCCGCAGCGATCCTCGCCGGCCTCCTGCTGCGACGCAGATCGAGCGGCTCTGAGCACCTTCCGCTTCCTGAGCACCAGACCGAGCCGACCCACGGCTCCTGACAGAGAGGAACACAGAAATGAACACCCACGAGAAGCTCGACTCCCAGCAGTTCTTCGACGCCTACGCCGCCGCGATGCTCGCACGAGACGCGAAGGCAATCGCCGGCCTCTACGCCGTGCCGGCCCTGGTCGAGTTCCCCGGCCAGGCTGTGGCCGTCTCTGACTCATCGCAGACCGAGCAGTTCTTCGCGGCCTCGTTCGGCCAGTACGAAGACGTCGACAACGTCACCGCTGACATCAGAACGGTCGCCGAAACCGGCCACAGCTCCTGGGTCGAGGTGAGCTGGTCCTATGACGGCGTCCCGGCTGAGCGGTTCATCTACCAGCTTGTCCAGACCTCAGACGGCTGGCGGATCGCGGTGCTGACGCCCCTCATCGAGGACGAGCCGCAGTAGGTTCTGCCCTCGATCCGCTACGGGGCACGACCGGCCGGCTGCGACTCCGATCCCATCTTAGTCGCGATGGCGTCCAGGTCGACACACGTCGACCTGGACGCCGTTGCTGCTGTGTACCGCGGCTCGACCATCTACGAGTCGGGCTGCATTGTGAAGCCGTGGTGGAGCAGCGCTGCCAAACCGGTGGCGACGATCTGGTGCGCACTATCGACATGCTCCGCGTGCAACTTGCCATACAGCGGGGCAATGGACGCATCGACGGGGCGGGATCGCTCATCGTCGGACACGGGTGTGGTCGTCGCACTGCCGATGACGAAGTTCGACAGCGCGTAGGAGGTGCTGAGCGGATCCGGCACGTTCACGTCCGCCAGCAGGCTGCACATGCGCTCGGACAGACGCAGGTAAGAGGGTCCTCGCGGGGCATGGAAGCCGATGACCTGACAGGCCCACGGATGCCGGAGCAGATGCCGATGGAAGGCGAGCATGAGGTCCTGAATGCCCATCTCACCCATCCCCCGCTGCACGTACTCGTCGTCGGTGAGAGCTTGGTCGAGAGCGAGGTCGAACAGGTCGTCGGCCGAGTTCAACCGCGAGTACAAGCTCGCCGGGGCGACGCCCAGCCGGGCCGCCACCGCTCTGACCGTCAGCGCTCGGAGCCCGCCAGCATCTAACAGTCCGACAGATTCGCGGGCGATGGCCTCCACGTCAACCGCTCGCGCCCTTTGCATGGGCTTGCGGTGGTCCCAGTAGCTCATTGAGCATCCCCTCCTATGCGAACTATGTTAGTTTAAGGATATGCTCGATGCCGCTTTTCTTCCATTGCGCAACGATCACGTGCGCCTGCGCCAGCTTCACCATGGCGATGCCGCTGCTTATGCTGCGGGGACGGATGACCCCGCCGTCCAGAGGTACGGGCACCTGCCGGAGCCCACCTACACGCCGACGTCCGTGAAGACCCTAATCGATGGCGAGGTTCGCGCCGGACTCGAGCGCGGCGATCTGGCAGTCCTCGCGATTGCCAAGGCCGAGACCGACGAGTTTGCAGGTAGCCTCGTGATTTTTGATGTCTCCGGGGACCAAGCGGAGGTTGGCTTCTGGGTGCACCCAGATCACCGCGGAGGCGGCGTCGGTACTGCGGCGCTGGACCTCGCAGCGCAGTTCACCCACCGCAGCGGCCTCAAGCGGCTCACAGCTCGCACAGCCACCGACAACGTCGGCTCTCAGCTTGTCCTCACCCGGGCCGGCTTTGTGGAGACCGGTCGTGAGGTGGGAACCGCGCCATCGGGTCACGACCTCGCGCTCATCCAGTACGAACGCATAACATGAGTCATTCGTGATAGGAACCGTGGGAAGCTCCGCTGAATGATGACCCAACGCTCTCACCGGTCGAGAGAGTGGACTCGTGGACGGCGCAGGGGCACCGAGATCGGCGACGAACGAATACGATTGGAACCATGTCGACTCACGACGAACCGGTAGTCACCTCCGACGCGCACGACTGGTTCATCGAGGAGCGCGAGTATCGTCGCCACGAGCAGCGTCGAGGCCGTCGGCACACCTTCGAGTACGTCGACCCGATGCGCACGGCGCTCGTCGTGATTGACCTCATCCGGTTCTTCGTCGAGCAGTCGGCCTATGCCCGCGGAATCGTGCCTCGAGTCAATCAGCTCGCCTCGACTGTCCGTGACGTCGGCGGAACAGTCGCCTGGGTCGTCCCCGGCTATCGCGAGCCGACGGCGACAGCGCGCGAATTTCTCGGCGACGAGGTCGCTGAGGCGTACGCGCACGCGGGCGGCACTGGCGCACCGAAGACCCGGCTCTGGCCGGGCCTCGACCATGAAATCGACGATATCGCCGTCGAGAAGACTGCGCACAGCGCGTACTTCCCAGGCCGCAGCCCTTTGCCCGGGATCCTCGACGCACGAGGCATCGACACCCTCATCGTCGCGGGGGCAGTGACGAATGTCTGTGTGGAGGCGACGGTGCGCGACGCGAGCACCCAGGGGCTGCGGGTGATCCTTGCTGCCGACGCTTGCGCTGCAGGGCGGGATCAGGATCACAACGCGGCGATTCACACCATCTACCGCTCCTACGGCGACGTACGACCAACAGACGAGATCCTCCAACTCGTTCGCGGTCAGTGAGAGTGGCTACTCAGCAGTTGCTTGGAGCGCGAAGAAGAGGAAGCCCGGTGCCGCAGAAAAGTGCGCGAACCCATCGGGATGGAGCTCACGTGCCTCAGGGAGGGGTTGCGGCTCGGTGATGCTCGTGAGACGGAATCCGGCTGATGCGAAGGCGTTGAGCATCTGCTGCAGCGACTTGCGCCAGAAGCGCATCGGGACGCGCTTCCCGCCAAACTCCCACTCGAATTCGTAGCTGGTGTTTGCGAAGTAGTCCGGCCGGGGTTCCTGAATGGTGTAGGCGACGATCGGATGGTCGACGGATGCGAATAGGCAGCCGTCCGGCCGGAGCACGCGTCGCATCTCCGACAGCGTCGGGCCCCAGTCTTCGATGTAGTGCAGCACCAGCGAGGCGATCACGTCGTCGAACGAGCCGTCATCGAACGGCAGCGGATCGTTAAGGTCTGCTACCTGGAGGTCGACACCGTCGCCAAGTCGCTGCCTGGCGAGTTCAACCATTCCTGCGCTGGCGTCGATGCCCGTAACAGTCGCGTCGCGGTCGCGGAGGGCAGAGCTGAGCGAGCCCGATCCGCACCCTGCGTCAAGGATGTTGCGTCCCGCCACGTCACCAGCCAGCGCCAGCATGGCGGGCCGCTCGTAGTACGCGTTTGCGAGGCTGTCGTCGTTCTCGGCCGAGTAAGCTCGAGCGAAGGCCTCGTAGTCGTTGGCACGCGGCCCTCTCGGAGCCTCGGTGTTCAGATGTCTGTCAGTCATATGGACCAGTCTCTCAAATTGCAGTTCCCAAGCTGAGGTTCAACGAGGAGGACGCGTGTCGTCGAAGATGGCCGAGTTCTCACCGAGCAACATATCTTGCCGCTCTTCGAGTCTCGCGAATTGACTGTGAGGATTCCGGTCGTTTTGAAACTTCCGGCCTGTTACGAAGGACTTTGTATCGTGTCGCTTGTCGCCTGGGCCGTATATCCCTTTGGAATTCTAGCGACGTCGTCGCAGCGAAGTGAAAAACTCGTTGCATGTGTTTGCCGTTCTCACGCTCAAGTTGACGTGGCACCCCTTCAGCGATGCGACCTTTCCGTGCTGTCATTGCTGCATCCTCGGATCATGCGTCGGATCTGCATACATTCGTGGGCACCCGACGTCAGGGGCTTCGGTATGGAGTTCATAGTGCCAGGACTCGTTGAGGTAGGTCTGGCACAGGCCGTACTTCCTGCCGTGCTCGGACAGCCAATCCGCCGCCTGGGGACCGCCGATGTCAATGGCGTCCCCTGACACGTGTGACGACGTGTCCGGGGTGGCAACCCAGCGAGAGGCCTCTTCGAGTGTTCCGTATTCCGACACGGCTTCGCGCAGGAGTTGGTCCTGGTAGTCGCGTGATCGCCATCCGCTATTGACGGAAAACTCGATGCCACGAGCGGCTTCTGCATCCGTCGCCGCGTCGCGCACAGCGGCAAGGAGAGCCGGGTCGAGATTGGCCACCCCAGCGTACTCGTCGTCGAAAACGGAGACACCTTCCGGAAGATCGCCGCCTGAGTCGGAGGTTGTCGAATCGCTCTGACTGCTGAAAGTCGAGCTGAGTGAGAACTCGTTTGAGGATTGAAAGACGACAAATGCGAGGACCACAGCTGCCACAACGGTCATCGTGCCGATGGTGGTCCTGAGGGATTTGTGGTTACGTGCAGGTATTCTTGCTGTTCGGTTCATACTGCCAGTCAAGCCAGCGGCGCGTTGCCAGCCCGTATGCGGTTCTGCATATGCTGACGATAGGTGCGGTTGCGTAGGCTTGGAGCATGCGAGTGCTAGTAGTCGAGGACGAGACCTATATGGCCGAAGCCATCCGCGATGGGCTGCGCCTGGAGGCAATCGCAGCCGACATCGCCGGAGATGGCGACACCGCGCTCGAGCTGTTGAGCGTGAACAGCTACGACATCGCAGTCCTCGACCGCGACATCCCGGGCCCGTCGGGAGACGAAGTGGCAGAACGCGTCGTCGCCTCTGGAAGCGGAATGCCGATCCTGATGCTCACCGCCGCAGACCGCTTGGACGACAAGACATCGGGCTTCGAACTGGGTGCCGACGACTACCTCACCAAGCCCTTCGAACTGCGCGAGCTCATCCTCCGGCTGCGAGCACTCGACCGCAGACGCGTTCACAACAGGCCACCCGTGAGGGAAATCGCGGGGCTGCGACTGGACCCGTTCCGCCGCGAAGTCTACCGTGACGGCCGCTACATCGCGCTCACCCGCAAACAATTCGCTGTGCTCGAAGTCCTCGTCTCAGCCGAAGGCGGCGTCATCAGCGCCGAAGAATTACTCGAGCGAGCCTGGGACGAGAATGCCGACCCGTTCACCAACGCCGTACGCATCACAGTCTCAGCTTTGCGCAAGCGTCTCGGCGAGCCATGGCTGATCGCCACGGTTGCCGGAGTCGGGTACCGCATCGATGACGGCCAGGACGCTCAGGATGGTGAAGTCCTTGGATAGGCACAAGGGACTCAGCGCACGGGCCAAGTTAACGCTCAGCTATGCCGGGTTCCTCATGATCGCAAGCGTCCTGCTCCTGGTCGCGGTCTGGGCATTCTTACTCAGAGGATCATCGTTGGGACTCCAATTCCCAGATGTCTCCGACTTCGCCCGAGTCTTCGACTCGAACAGTCGTGGCCCGGTGGTGTTCATTCCAGCCGCGATCCTCATCCTCGGGTTCATGCTGGTCTTTGGCCTGGTCGGTGGATGGATCCTCGCCGGCCACATGCTCGCACCCCTGTCTCGGATCACGGACGCCACGCGCACAGCTGCGCGAGGCTCACTGTCGCATCGGATCGAGCTCAAGGGCAGTCGGGACGAGTTCCGTGAGCTTGCTGATGCCTTCGACGGCATGCTCGCCCGCCTTGAAGCACACGTCGCCGAGCAGCAGCGTTTCGCCGCGAACGCCTCCCACGAGCTGCGCACCCCGCTGGCGATCACACAGACCCTCCTCGACGTCGCCCGCAACGATCCCGCACACACCGACAGCCAGGTCGATCAGCGCCTCCGTAGCGTCAATGCCAGAGCGATCGAGCTCACCGAAGCACTGCTGCTGCTCAGTCGCACGGACCAGCGAACATTCACACGCGAAGACGTCGATCTGTCGCTCATCGCCGAAGAAGCCGCCGAGACCCTGCTGCCGTTCGCAGAGAAGCGCGGTGTCGCCATTGAAGTCTCCGGAAAGATCGCACCAGCCACCGGATCACCTGCGCTGTTGCTGCAGCTGACCACCAATCTCCTGCACAACGCCATCGTCCACAATCTCCCGACAGGCGGCAGTGTTAACGTCCACACCTCGCTCGGGCACGACGCCGCCACACTGACCGTCGAGAACACCGGTGACAAGCTCAGTCCCCATTTGGTGTCGACACTGACCGAGCCGTTCCAGCGCGGAACCGAACGAATCCACGACGGCCAGGCCGGCGTCGGGCTCGGTCTCGCGATCGTGAACAACATCGCGCAAGTGCACGACGGAACGCTGTCGCTCAGCCCCCGCGCCGAGGGTGGACTCCGCGCCACGGTGCGACTGCCGGTATCAAGTCGAAAGGTCTCGTAGGAAGCGCGACGAGAGTCCAGTCTGGATCGTGTAGCCGCAGCGCTCGTAGAACCTGTGGGCGTTCACCCGTCCATCGTGGCTCGTGACCTCCACCCGGGAGCAACCGTGTCTGGCGGCAAAGGCTTCGGCGGCGTCGACGAGCCGGGATCCCACCCCGAGTCCGCAAGCTCGCTCGGAGACGACCAGTGCGGTGATCCGTGCCCATGCACCGTCGTGCTCGAAGAACGGGCAGACGTAGACAGCGATGACGCCCAGTGCCTCGCCGTCGGCTTCGGCGAGGTAGGCCGCTCCGGCCGGGGCGTCACCCCAGGCCTGGAGCCGAGCAGCCGTCGCTCCCCGATCGTCCTGGGGATAGCCCAGCTGGCCGAGCAATTCGTTGACGGCTTCGGCGTCAGCGCTGCGAGCGAGCCTTATCAGCATGGTCTACCTCAAATTCCGTGAGTCGACGTTTCGTTGCTCCGCGACCGCGGCGAGCACCTGCCGGGCCAGGACGACGTCAGCGTCCGGCACGCCGGACGCTGACGCGTGGGCCGACATCGTCGCGATCCGCGCGGGATCGGTGAGCAGAGGGATGAGCGTGGTCTCGATCCAGCTTGGGTCAAGGTCGGCGTCGTCGACGCGTAGCGCTCCACCGGCAGCGACGACGGGTTCGGCGTTCAACCGCTGCTCAGCGCCGCGCAGCGGCAATGGAACGTATGCGGCAGGCAGCCCGATGGCGGCGAGCTCTGCGCACGTCATCGCCCCGGAGCGGCAGATCACGAAGTCGGCTGCAGCGTACGCGTATTGCATCTCGTCGACGTATGGGACGGTGAAGTAGGGCGGGTCGTCTGGGCAGCTGGGCAATACGTCGATCATGTGCTGCCGCCCGGTGATGTGAAGAATCTGCACGTCGGAGGCGCGGAACGCGGCAGTAGCGCCGGACGCTGCGCTGTTGATCGTCCCCGCTCCTTGCGAACCGTCGGTGACCAGCAGGACCTGCCCCTCGCACTGCAGCCCGAACCGCTGCCGGGCTGTGTCGCGCAACGCGTGTCGGTCGAGCCCGGTGATCGCTGGTCGAAGCGGGATGCCGATCGCGGTGGCGTGCACCAATGGGACGTTCGGGGCGGCGGTGAACACGCGGGGCGTCATCCGGGCGGCCATTCGGTTGGCCACTCCGGGGTGGGCGTTGGCCTCGTGGACGACGATCGGCAGGCCACGTCGTCGGGCGGCGAGGTACGCGGGCATGGCGACATAGCCGCCGAATCCCAGCACGACCTCGGCCCGGACCCGGTCGAGCACCGAACCTGCTACCCGGACCGAGTCTTGGAGCCGGGCCGGTGTTCGCAAAAGGTCGATGCTCAGGGTACGCGGCAGCGGCACCGGCGGGATGAGCTCGAGCGAGTATCCGCGAGCTGGGATGAGCGTAGTGTCCAGCCCGCGGACCGTACCGAGAGCGGTGATCTCGGTCGTTGGCTCAAGTCTACGCAGCGCGTCGGCACAGTTCATCGCGGGCTCGATGTGTCCAGCCGAGTGGCCTCCTGCGATGACGATGCGGGGTGCAGGTTCGCCAGACATCATGATGGCGCTCCAATCAAGACTCCCCGATCGGCGTGGAACCGCTCGAATACCTGTGTGGGCAGCTCTGCTGAGTCTGAGTTGTGGGAGTATCCCGACGGGTTGTGAAAGTGCACCGCTCCGTCGTCGACTGCATAAACAAGTACGAGATGGCCTCCTGGTTGTGGAGAAGAGGTGTCGGGCTCGCGGATCTCAGGCGAGACCGAAGCGATCATTACCTGTCCCGGTCGTATCTGTCTGCCGGACAGGTGGATGGGTGTGCGCTCGACGAGTTCGCAGTCGAATCCGAACTGAGAGCTGATCCAGGACATGAACGGGCGGTAAATGAGACCGTGGACTTTGCCGGAGGGCTCCACCGTGTAGCAGCCCTGTTCGAGCGCGTGGCCGATGAGTTCGCTCATCGTCAACCGGGCATCGGTCCACCCATGAAGCAGTGTCTGCAGACATGCCAGACCGCAGACCTTCCGGGACCAGAACAGGTATTCATCACTTGACCGGTATCCGTCGGCGGCCCAGTCGTGCAGCCGTGAGGGACTTGCATCGCCGAGGAAGACTTCCAGACCCGCTTGGTCTGTGTGGCTCATCACGACGTCGTCGTTGCGGTTCGGATCTCCCCACTGCGAGATGCAGGTCAGGCTCGGATCATGCGATGGGAAAGTTGAAGTAGTCATGTGGGTAGGGCTCCTGCTTCAGTGTGTAGTGCCACCATTCGCGGTCGTATCGGTCGAATCCGGAGTCCTCCATGATGGAGCGAAGACGTGCACGGTTCTCAGCCTCGACGGGTGTGATTCCTTGGGCTTGATGGCTTGAGATCGGGTCCATGAGGTCGTGGCTGCCGCCCATCGGCGCGAGCTCACCGGTGGCAAGGTCGAAGAGGGTCAGATCGAGAGCGCTGCCCCTGCTGTGGCCCGAACGCGCGGCTACATATCCGTGGGTGAGCATCTGAGTTCGCTGGATACGCGGGTAGTGCCGCTGTTTCGTCTGGCCGTCTTCGGGCTGTCGTGACCACCGGATGAACCTGTCGACGGCTCGTTGGGGACGGTAGCCGTCCCACAGAAGCAGTCCGGACCCGATGGTCGCGGCTTTGTCACGAGCTTGTTCCAGGGCTTCACACAGGGTCCGGGTGCCGACGATGCGATTGGCGAGGTAGCCGTCGACGGGTTTGCCCGTGAAGTTGTCCCAGGTGGCATACTTAGCATCCCAGCGGATGCCGGGTACCCACTCGTCGATGAAGACGAAGTCGTCGTTCATCGCCTCTTCCACTCCAGCGCGAGCGAAGCCAATTGGTCGATGACGTCGGAGAGCGAGAGTCCAAAGGCGGCCATCATTCGTGGGTAGCGGCTGTATGAGGTCATGCCGGGCATGGTGTTGACTTCGTTGATCACCACGTGTCCGTCATCGGTGAGGAACATGTCGACGCGAGCAAGCCCCCTGCACCCCAGCGCGCGATAGATGGTCTTCGCCGTTTCCTGGACCAACTGGCGGGACTCTTCGGAGATGTCGGCGGGAACGATGAAGGTCGAGTTCTCCGATCCGGTTTCGGGCGAGTCTTCTTGGTGGATGCGGAAGAATCCCCCAGAGAGGTCGACGCGGTCGACTTCGCCCACAATGAGGTTCTCGTCGTTGCCCAGAACGGCGCATCCGATCTCGCTGCCGCTCACGGCTTCTTCGACCAGGACCTTGGAGTCGAATTCTCGGGCGGTGTCCACAGCACTGGCCAGTTCGTCTGCTCCTGTGACCTTGCTGACGCCGAACGACGACCCCGAGCGGGCCGGCTTCACGAACACCGGATAGGCGAAGGGGCTGCTGACGAGTTCAGCGTGTGCAGCCACGACCTCGTAGTTCGGCGTCAGAACCCCCGCGTTGGCCGCCACGATATAGGTCAGGGATTTGTCCATAGCAATGGCTGAAGCCTGAACGTCGCAACCGATGTACGGGATGCCGGCAAGCTCCAGCAAGCCCTGGATGGCACCGTCCTCACCGAGCGTGCCATGCAAGAGGGGGAAGACAAGGTCAAGGTGCACAGTCTCTTTGCAGTCCTGCGCTTCGACCAGCAGACCGTGGACACTTCTGTCAGGAGACAAAACGATGCTGTGACCGAAGTGCTCCTCCCCCAATTGGCCGGGACCGTCGCAGAGCTTCCACTCACCGCTGTTCGTAATGCGAATCCAGTACGGATCATACTTCTCAGTGTCGAGGTTGAGCGCGATTTCCCTGGCCGACTTGACCGAGACAGGGTGTTCTTCGCTTGCGCCGCCGAAGATGATTCCGATTTTTGTCTTGTTCATGATGATTTCCTGCTTTCGAACTTCAGATAGTTGATGATGCTGTTTTCGACGATGTCTCTTAGGGCGTGATCCGTGTAGTAGCCGGAATGCGGGCTGATCAGTACATTGGACAGGCGTTGGAGCCGCGCCAGGGCCTCGTTCTCAATAGGTTGATTTCTGTGATCGGCGTAGAAGATTCCTTCCTCTCCTTCGATTACGTCGAGAGCCGCGCCACCCAATTGACCGGCCTCCAGCGCGGACAGGAGAGTTGTCGTGTCGATCAGCGGTCCGCGACCTGTATTGATCACGATTGCGTCGGGCTTCATCCGCTCGATGCGCTGACGGTTGAGGAGATGATGCGTCTCCGGTGTCAGTGGAGCGTGGAGGGTGACGATGTCGCTGTGCTCGATGAGGTCATCGATCTCGCTGTGGGCCATGCCGGCTCGTGTTTGGCGATCAATGCCCAGCACGTGGCAGCCGAATCCTCGGAGCCGTTTGACGACTGCCGTGCCGATGCGACCCGTTCCGATGACCCCTACCGTCAGGTCGCGGAGTTCGCGACCTCGGACCTCGCTCAGTCGATAGTCGTGAGCGTCGGTGCGACGGATGGTGGATTTTGCGTGGCGCACGGCCATCAGCATCAACATCAGCGTGTAGTCGGCCACGCTGTCGGGTGAGTAGGAGACGTTATCGACTGATATTCCGACGCGTTCGGCGAAGGCGACGTCGATGTGGTTGTAGCCAATGCTTCTGGTCGAGACGTGTTCCACACCGGCGTTACTCAGTGCCACGAGCGTGCGGTTGGTGATCGGGGTCTTGTGACTCACACTGATGCAGCGTGTACCGCGGGCCAGATCGGCGTTGGATTCCCCCACGGGATCCTCAACGATCATCGGCGCTATGGCGAAGCGGGCTCCCAGCTCGCGAAATACGAGGGCTTCGTCGTTGCTGCATCCGAACACCATCAGTCTTGCGGTGGATGGGGCCACGGGACATGGTTTGGTCAGCGTTCGGGGGTGTGGTGGGGTCGAGGTTTTGTCGCCGAGGGCGAGGGGCGGGTCGTGCTTGTTCATACCTCGAGTTAACGCGAGGCGATGTTGCGAGGACGTATGCGCTAGACGATATGCGCACGATATGTGCAGCCCTGCTAAAGGCTCTGGGCCTCACCCATCGATCGAACACGTCTCTTGCCGCCGCTAGGGGCAGCGATCGCTCTCCGGCAGTCGATGAGCCGGGCGGTGCGCAACCGTCCCCAGCCGGGCTACCGTTGCCCCGGTGTGATGGTAAAGGTCGTTTCCTACTGGGATTCTCCGGTCTGAGGCAGATGCACGAATGAAACTCATCGGTGCGAGCAGGATTTGGAAGGGCAGCACTACAGAGGGGCTTCTAAAGACAAAGGTCCTCCAGAGGCCGCGCAGTGTCGTCCTCCTCGATGAGTTTGAGAAGGCCAACCACGCTATCTGGAACCTCTTCCTCCAAGCTGAAATTCCAGCGAAACATAGTGGGGTACAGAAACGCAGAACTCATACCCCACAACGTCGCAGAAGAACAAAGAGAACTGCGAACGTGCGCCTTCCGTTCGCACTTTCCCGAATCTGAACGGGGCGGCAAGGGTTCTCCGTTGCATTCTTACCGGAGCGCATAGTCGAAGGATGACCGAGACATTCTATGGCACCGGCAGGACAACGGCCACGGCCTTGGGGCCATCAAGCTGCTCTATTTGATCCCATAGGGGTCGCCAGGTCGCTTCCGGTAGTCGCGGACGAATCCAACCACTGCTGTGTATGACCGGCCCAGGAGTTCGGCACGCATCGCGATTGACAGATCCGTGCGCGTATACGCAATAGCAGCATCATCGCGAGTCCACCGCTTCCACTGATTCTGCGCCAAAGACTTCCCGAACTTCCCGCCTGCAGGCCGCACTCCCCACCCTCGAAACCATTTGCCCAGTGTCGATTCGTTGATACTCAGAGAAACTGCGATGTCAGCGATACCTTCACCAGCCTCACGACGCTGGGTAGCCTCGTACCGCACCCGCTCTTTCGCTTCCCAAGTCGCGTACTGTCTCGTCTCGTTCGGGACGAGCCCGCGTTTGTACCGCGCATAGCACCGCTTGCACAGGCCACGCGCCATCGCGGATCGGTCGCACCAAACAACCGCGCACGTGCTCATACTGGACTCATCGTCGAGAACATCTTCTCAGAATAGTCCAAGCACTGCGCCCCAGGCCGGTGCCACTATGGCGTTGTTGCCGGAGCCCCCTATCCCCACGCATCCTCGAGGCCAGTCAGTTCGACTAGATAGTCATCGAGCGCAGGACGGCGGTGCGAGATGCCAGCGACTGTGGCAAAATGATCCTTGAACACCCCGGATGACCCCTCGTTCCTCGGAATGATGTCGCCGGGGTTCTACTTTTCTTGCAAGTTCAATGAAGCTCCCGCGGTCATGATGACCGCGGGAGCTTCTGTTGTGTCTGGTTGGCGTGAGGTTCACTCCTCCTCGGGGTCTTCAGCCACCCAGTCTCCAGTGACCGAAATGTCAACGTTTTGGGTGGAGCCGGTGATCATCGTGGTCGCACCAGCTGCGCCCGACTGACCACCCTGATACACAGATACGCCAGCCTCTGCCATGTAGTCGTCGTCGCCATCGTCTTTGAGGTAGGGGAACCGGAGGTCGACAAAAGCGGCTTGGTCCTCGGGCCCTGAGCAGTCGTTCACGATCGCGATCTTCGAGTAGTCCTCGGTGAGGAACAGACCGCCTTGCGTGCCGAGCTCGTCATCGCTGGGCACCTTGTCTACGGTTGTTCCGTAGCGGACGC
This sequence comes from Brevibacterium sp. FME37, assembly GCF_014897485.1. NCBI lineage: Bacteria > Bacillati > Actinomycetota > Actinomycetes > Micrococcales > Brevibacteriaceae > Brevibacterium > Brevibacterium sp. FME37. The sequence goes on along the minus strand of NZ_JABUYE010000016.1, from coordinate 7,371 downwards.
CCATTAGACGTCCACTCACTAACTCGACACCGCTGCGTGAGCTCAGTCCCGGGGTGGTGATCGCCTGCTGGCCACCGGAGGCAAAGTTGACCGTGACATCGGCACGGCAGATCCCGGAGTCGAAAGCCTTGGTTGTGACGTTGTAGCTGTCGACAAGCCAGGTCTTGGCACTGCTCGGCTTGGCGGCCTTGAGCTCATCGGGGATTGTGACGGTGAAGGTGCTGGATCCTGCAGCTACTGGGTCAATATCATTATCGTCGGTAACGCGCGTGTTGCTGAAATCGTATTCCCAGGTCTTGCTGCTCCCGGGATTCGACTCGGAGTTGTCACCGACCCCCTCAGTCTGAGAGCCGTCCTTGGCGTCGTCGCTTCCCCCGCAGGCACTGAGTGCCAGCATCGCTGACAGAGCCAGAGCCGCAGCGGATGCGACCCGCGTAGCGGTCCTAGTCGTCATGGTTGTGGTCATACGCTCTGTGCCCCCTGTGGCGGTTTGCAATAGACAGTATTCAACTATGTGACTCATAGTCCGTGGATCTTTAGTCATCCTAACGTTGTGCTTAGTAGATGACCATTCCTGTTCATCGCCGTGCTTTCGGTGATCGTCTCCGCGAACTGCGGAAGGAAAGCGGGTGGGACTCGCAGGAAGAATTCGCCCATCACGTCGAGATCGACCGCACCTACATCAGCGGCATCGAACGCGGAGTGCGCAACCCGACCCTCGACACCATCGTCAAACTCGCGCGTGGTCTGGACGTGCCGCCGACCGAGCTGCTGGTGACGATCGAACCACAGGGCACGAACAACTGAGCTTGGCGACCGCAGGACAGGCAAGCAGAGCGGTAAGAACAGGCATGGGCCAGCTCCCATCGCGCATGGTGAGGCTATGACTGATCACGGCCCAGCGGCCGGCCCGGGCAACAGTACAGCCCACCCTTCACGCGCGCAGCATAGGCCCGCGCTGCCGCCCATCAATGACCAACGCAGCCTGCGCAACGACGATGCGGATGTGCTTACTCATGTATTGGTCACCCCTTCATGGTCCAGCCCGGGGGACGCGCGATTGCGCCGACAATCCTGTCCGGACGCGAGCTTGGGTGCCGCGGGCACCTCGTCGCCGACCGCGGCGGCGTCTCAATCCTGGCCGTTCCCCCACAAACCGTGCACACCGCCATCGAGTCCGCCCTGGCCACGCCGATTCGCTCAGCAGCCCCTCCCCTGGCGATTGGGGACGTGCGAAACCGCAGACCGCCCGCGTTCTGACCAACGTACGCCACCTCGTAGTCACCGAGCAGACAACTCAAATCCGCATGCAGGCCGTTGATGATACGTACCCATCCGGCAGGCAAGTTCCACGAACGTTCGGATCTAGCCCTCTCCGAAAGACGAATCGACGGGTCGACCAGTTCCTGTGCGGCCTCTGGGTGCTCATCGGCGTACAAGTACAGCCGGCGGTGTTCGGCCAAAACGCTCTTTCGAATCCAGAAGATCAAGGCGAACCTCTGCGCAGACGCTGACATCTCCGCCCGCTCCTTGGTCGACACCGCTTCGTCGACGATCCCCTCGAACGCGTCGTCTCGGCGAATGCTCATAACGCCCCTTCCCTTCGTCCCGCTGCCTACATGCCTTCCCACTGACACGCATTTTCTACCGCACTCCCTCAAATCTACCCTCAACTAGAAGCTATAACTACCTGGTCGCGATCACTTCTACTAGAAAGTCTGGAACGATGACCGAAAGAGCATTGAAATCCATACTTGGATCGCAGTTGCGCGCACTACGCAACGCTCGAAGCCTCACCCAGGAGGCCATAGCTGAGGAACTCGGATTCACACCTCGGTACTACGCCGGCATCGAGCGCGGCGAGCGAAATCTCTCACTCGATTCGGTCGATGACCTGGCCGTCAAGCTGGCTGTGCCGGCGACTTCCCTCCTTGCTATCAACTAGCCATCCGCGGCAGGAGCCGTCTGCGAGAACTGGCACTAACACTTCTCATCGATCACGACACCACCGCCGAGCCGAGAGAACTGCACAGCAGTACCCGTAGGCAGATCCAATGTTCCATGCGATAATGGAAGCTATGACTTCCACTAACCGACACGATGTGGTTCACCACCTCTATAACAATCCAGGAAATGGATACCTGGAGTTCGGAGACCTGCTGCCGTATTGCGGCGCTCTGCCTGGAAGAGACCGAACAACAGGTGACTGGCACACCGGCCATGACATGAACCTGCTTCTGCAGTGCCTCGAGTTCGGGCTGTGCTGTTGCTCAGTCTGCCTCTCCCCCGAGGCCCTCGGCGGATGGTCACCGCTCAGCTTTTATGATGCGAGTGTCCAGGATGACTCAGACGTCCCGGAGGACGAGTGGTGGACCGACTGATCCGTGGACGCGCGAGCAGCCACTGAGAAGAACCCAAAGGAGATCGATGACAATGGAACCGCAGCCGTCGCCCATCACACTGTCGGAGGAGGGCTCCGCCGTCGATCTCGCACTGCGCGGATTCAATCGTCGAGAGATACTCGAAGCCACAGGAACCGACGTTGGGCACAAGGTCAGAAGACTCAGGTCTGAGACTGCAGGTATCGTTCGAGTCGACTACGCAGCATGCCATGTGATTCGACGCCTGGGACGGCAGGGTGTCGATCGCGCAGTGGACCGGTACATCGCCGGCGCTGCGCACCTCGATGTCTTGCAGGGCTTGGGACTTCGAAGCTCCGAACCCCACGCATCCAGCCGGCTCCGCGCGGTATTCAAAGCCATCGGCCGAAACCCGAAACGCGAGCGGTATGCACCACTGGCAGTTTTCAATGGCCTCTTCGAAGAAAACAGCGCAGCCGACCTAGCCTGCCGCGGCTTCGATCGAGCCGCGGTTGAGTCGTTAACCGGCGTCGATCTCGGAGGGAACAGGTCGCGCGCACGAGACCAAACCCGCGGCATTGATCGGGTCAAGTATTCGGCCGCACACGTCAGCGAACGCGTCTCGCCTACCGATATTGACAAGGTGCTCTCACAATTCTCCACTGGCGAACTGAAGAGGGACGGCCTGCTGGATGCCTTGGGGCTCGGACATTCGTTACCAGCCCTGCGCGCACTGTTCTCAGCTCTCGGCGAGGTTGATCGCTTTCAGCGCGCTGAGAAGGGCGCAATGCGGGAGCGCGCGAGTCGTTCAGTCGAGCAAGCCCATTCCGCAGAGGCCAACGCCAAACGGGCAGCCAGTAACCGTGCACGGGCCTCGGTCCCTGAGCTTCGCGCCCGAGATGCCGCAAAGTTTCGCGCGACTGTCCAATCGCGCTACGGAGTCGACAATCCGCTTCAACACGAGTCGATTCAGGCGAAGATCAGAGAGACATCTCGAGATCGTTACGGCGTCGACCACCATAACCAGCGGCCTGAGCGACGAGACCTGATGCGAGCGGCGATGACTGATGAGCGCTTGGCTCTCATGCAAGAGGCCAAGGACTATTCTCCTGAGGCTAAAGCCGCGTACGGGCGCAGGATGTCCCAGTGGTGGGCGGAGCCCGAAAATGCGGATAGGGCGCTGTCCGTCAAACGTGCGAATGGAACGTGGCGGGACTCGCAGCCTGAACGCGACCTGCACCAGCTGCTCATCGAACACTTCGGCACTGCCGACGTTAAGGCCCAGTACAAGGACCCTGATCGCTATCCCTGGGAATGCGACTTCTACATTCCTTCTCGTGATCTCTTCATTGAACTCAATGGGTTCTGGACTCATGGCCTGCACTGGTTCGACACCACGGATGACGACGATCAGGCTCTCCTTGAGACCTGGCGAAAGAGGGACTCAGACTTCTATCGCAATGCCGTCATCAACTGGACGCATCGCGATGTCCAGAAGCGGCATAGTGCTCGTGACCACCAGTTGAACTATGCCGTCTTTTGGGGTGGGCAGGCTCTCGATGACGCCCGCGAATGGCTAGAAGCTGGTGCACCGGATCGGACTGACTGGAAGTAGCCGAGGTTCGGAGTCGCACCGAAGTCGGGACTGGCCAGGCACGAAAGCCGCACAATTCAATCAGGGCCTCTATGCCACCTCTTGCGAAATCGAATCTGAGAGCTAGAACATCTGAAGTTTACTGTTGCTCGTAGGCAAAGAAGCTCATCGAAGACAGACATGGAGGCGTAGTTGATGACGGTTCATCCTGACGCACAGAAGTTCCTCGACCTCACCGCCGGTACACCACCGCTCGATACCCAAACCGCCGAACAGAACCGCGCCGAACTCGCAGAAGCAGTGCCCTTGACTGGAGATCGTCAGGACCTCTCCAAGGTCGAGAACGGCGTCATCGCCGGAACACCAGTCAGAATCTACACCCCTATCGATGTTCCATCTCCGGCTCCTGCCTTCATCTATTTCCATGGTGGTGGATGGACTATCGGTGATCTCGAGCTTGCGGATACCACCGTACGAGATATCGCAGTGGCCGCTGGAGCGATCGGTGTCAGCGTTGACTACCGCTTTGCACCGGAGAATCCGTTCCCCGCCGAAATTATTTGTAGCCTGCGGAGTTCGCCGCGGCGAACAAACGATTAGGAGCGTGCAATCCGCACACGATACTTGCGTGTCATCTCAGCATTCGGAGTTGGTTGCCGCCTGGTCCCCGACCCGTTCGAAGATACGACGACACGACTAGCCAGGTTAGAGAGTCACCTGGCCGAACGCCATTCACCGTCGACGAAGTAGACTTTATCGTGGAAGGGGCCGTAGTACATCGGCCTTTGCCCCGCGCGGATTCGTCGCCCGAGATAGAGATCTTGAATCTCTTCGTCAGCAGTACGTCCGACGAACTCGATCCGCCCCTCGGCCTCGCCGTCACCGCGCACGAAGTATTCCGTCGAGCCTGCGGGAAGAGATGCTGCGGCGGTCATAACGTAGACGACGCGCCCTTCGACCACACCAACGACGTATTCCGACTCATCCGCTTTCTCGTCGCTGATCCCCGCCCAGACACCGCGGGTCGATTCATGAAGCGCCTGCGGATCGTCTCCGTATTTCTCATACGTGTCGTTGATCGACACTACAATGAGATTGTGGTGGATCTCGGTGATGTCATCGGACGCGAGGGAACGAAGGAGGGTCCGCACGTTCACGCGGCCATACTGCATCGCACCGCTACCACGCGACTTGTTGAGCAGGTTGTCGACACCAATGAGATCGATGGCGGCGGCTTCGACCTTCTTCGCAGTCTCAACGTCGAGGCCGTATGCCAAGATATCGAAGTCGTAGTTCTCGCCATCGATGCGGTCGCGCACCAGGTCATTGTGACTGGATCTCATGTGAGAGAGAACACGATTCGCTCGTCCCCGCCCGATGTAGAACGGCTCCTTGGACTCAGTGTCGTAGTAGACGTACACATAGTTGCCCAGCTGGTCCGCCTGAGTCGCGGAAAACTTTGGAACGATTTCCATACGATGGTCTCCTCCCGAACCAATGATGCGGTAGGCACCGCACAATAAGGGATTTCCCTTGACACTTACAACACGCCCGCTGTGGAGCGCATCACGCAAACGCTATTGACTGTTCAGAATGAATCCAGCGAACGGCACGATACGGCGTTTGTGTCGACGCTACCAGCCAATCGCGCCGCGTAACCTGGCGACGGCGCAGAAATATTTCGTCGCTGATCCTCGCACGTCGATGTCGCGCCCGGTGTACCTTGGAACGTCGAACTTTGGCATTCGGTGTGGAACCCCGATACATCGCGGACAGCCAGTCTCTTAGCTTTGTATGTCCTGTCTCTGCACATCGGGGACACACGATCTCATGACTTCGTGCACACCTCCATGGCTGTGATGGCCGAGGAGAATGCTTCTGCCTCCGACAATTAGATCCTATTTCGCATCATGCTCATCTGAGGCCACTGAAGACAAGCGTTCCGTTTTCGACAGTGATTTGCAGGTACCAGTTAAGTCACTGGTCTGCCCGCATACTCGGCAAGTTTGTCCGCGAAGTTTGCTTTGCACATCTCGACAAGCTTGTCGGCGTAGTTCCCGCTGTCCGAGGGGTCACCGTGCTCTTTGATTTTTTGTTCAACTCGCTCTGTGATTTCTTTGGCATCTGCTAGCGGTAGCGAGGATTCACCCACTTCCTTGAGGAAATATTTCAGGGGCTCCTCCACCTTCTCTTTTGCGCCTTCTGACGGAATCAACACGTGGTAGAGCGTCATGGCGGCCTCGGCTAGCATGGATGCCGCCGAAGTCAACTCCTTGCCTGGTTCCTCCGATTGAGCTGCGATCATCACGTGTACATGAAGCATGCTGCTTAAGACCCTGGTCTGTTCCATCGCACGGTGCACCTTGATCGTTTGCGGCATCTGGGCATGCTTAGCACGAGTTTCGTTATCCGTCCAGAAGGGGAGTATTTCGGCACTGAGCACTCCGACTTCGCTTTGCATTTCCACGGATGTCTCAATGACTCTCTGCAGTTTTGTCGCGCGGTCGTTGGCGCGTATTGACTTGGACGAGACCAACCAGCTGACAACGATTGCGCCGACTGCGATCAACGCAACAATCGTCTGAATCAAATCACTTGTCATCATAGTTCCCGATCATACGCCTTGTATGTGGGTCTATTTCGAGCGGCAGACCAAGAGGGGCTGATGCGGATGCGAGGTTTGATCACATCTAATCTGGCTTGTCCTCAGACACGCTTAGAAGGATTGTCACCAAACCCCGCATGCGTCCCGCATTTTCCACCGGGACGCATACTCAAGCAGATGAAACCGTCGTGCCGAGGCCACTTCACACTGTCACATCCATCGGGACGAGTGACCGGGACTGATGCAGGGTTAGGTGACATCTAATCTGGCTTGTTCATAGGCAAGCCTGGAAGGATAGACACCATGCCACAGCCCTACCCGAAAGAATTCCGCGACGACGTCATCCGCGTCGTCCAGACCAGGGATTCCAAGACGACGATCGGACAGATCGCCAAGGACTTCGGAGTCCACGAAGGCACCATCAACAAATGGCTCCGCCAAGCAGAAATCGATGCCGGCAACAAACCCGGCAACACCAGCGACGAGTCCGCCGAACTACGAGAGATGCGTCGGCGCAATCGTCTGCTTGAGCAGGAGAACGAGGTCCTGCGCCGCGCGGCCGCGTATCTGTCACAGGCGAATCTGCCGTCAAAAGGCTCTACCCGCTCGTGAGAGAGCTCGCCGCCGACGGGATCCCCGTGGCGGTGTCGTGCCGGGTCTTGAAGCTCTCCCGCCAGCCCTACTACCGGTGGCTGGCAGCACCCATCCCTGAAGCAGTCGTCATTGAGGCATATCGGGCCGATGCGCTCTTCGATGCCCACCGCGATGATCCCGAGTTCGGGTACCGATACCTCGCCGACGAAGCCGAAGCG
>NZ_JABUYE010000015.1:0-119478 GCF_014897485.1 Brevibacterium sp. FME37 | reverse complement strand
TTAAGCACGCAGCCAGCGTTCGTCCTGAGCCAGGATCAAACTCTCCATAAAAAAACTTTATGTTACGAATGAATCCCAGCAAGACAGCCAACCAACGATCACGGGGTGATCGCAGCTGACCAAAAAATCATGTCCACACACGCTGGCATGCTCCTCCGGCGAGGGAGGAAACATCAGTGCGTGAACATGTGATTGTCTTACCAGAAAACTAATATTTCTGGCATCACTATTTGTTCAAACAAACACGCTATTGGATTCTCAAACCACAAACACTCACCCGTCACCACAACCCCCAAAAAGGGCGTGTACACCAGGGGTGTCAGTTTCAATTCTTCGTTGTCACCCGTGTTCCGTGTGAACCACACCCAAACTGTGTTTGTGCTGGTCACGCCGGTGAAAACCGTTCTAGAAGAACTCGTTTTCTGCGGGGCAACGAGATACTACTCTAGTCCAGGCCTGGCTCGTCGTGCAACTCGAAACCGGCTCTCTTGCAGTGACGCCCGACACACAGGCCCCGGCTGCCTGAACTGGGGACGGACAATTCCCCGCCAACGCCCGGATCTGTCGGTGTTACCGTCGCTTCATGACTGCGGAAAATGTTTCTCCTCATCCCGACAACGGCTCAGCACCGATAGCTGTCATCGCCGGAGCCTCCGGTTTCATCGGCAGATCACTCATGACTCCCCTGAACTCGTGGGGCTACCATGTGCGCACCATCGGCCAGGCCGCTTCCTCAGGAACACATGTCTCCTGGGATGACCCGGAAGAGATCGCTGCACTCATTGACGGTGCCGATCTGCTCATCAACTTCGCCGGCCGCAGCGTGGGCTGCAGATACAACGACCGCAACCGGCAGGGCATCTGGGACTCACGAGTTATGACGACTCGGGTATTGAACGATGCGGTCAGGACCGCCTCGTCGCCACCGCGCCTGTGGATCAACTCGAGCACGGCGACGATCTATCGCCATGCCATGGACCAGCCTCAGACCGAAGACGACGGTGACATCGGCGAGGGCTTCTCCGTCGACGTGGCCAAGGGCTGGGAACGGGAGTTCTTCCAGGGGGAACTGCCCAGGACGAGGAGAGTGGCAATCCGGATGGCGATCGTCCTCGGCGACGGCGCGGCTCTGAACATGCTCGCGACCGCAGCCCGCTTCGGCGCTGGCGGTCCTCAGTTGGAAGGGCGCTGGTTCGGTCACACCCGGTACCGGGGCATTGGACCTGATGCGTCAGGGCCTAAGGTTTGGCACCGGCATCCGCTCAGTCATGGGAGGCAGCGGTTCAGCTGGGTGCACATCGACGATGTTGTGCGCGCGATCCGATTCATCGATGAACATGAGGAGCTGACCGGGCCCATCAATGTCTCGAGCCCAGGCGTTTCGGACAACACCACTCTGATGGCGTCTCTGCGACGGGCCGTACGGATGCTGCTAGGAATTCCGGCGCCCCGTTGGCTGCTGGAGATCGGGATGCTCGTCCTGCGTCAGGAATCGGAGCTGGTGCTCAAAAGTCGGTGGGTGCTGCCCAAGCGACTGGAGCAAGCAGGCTTCGATTTCACATGGACCGACATCAGAGCCGCGACGAAGAGCCTGCTGCGCTGACAGATCAGCCGGCGGTCACCTCGGCGGGGATACCGGCCTGCACACAGTCGGGGCAGTAGGGCTGACGATTCTTTTCGGTGCAGTCCTCACAGCGCAGGTACTGCTGCCGGCAGTCCAGATTCGCGCAGTTGACGAAGTTCGGGGTCGCCTTCTCACACGCGACGCAGTGACCGATCGATTCGGCACCGTCGCCGAACTCCACGTGCATGCGCTTGTCGAAGACATAAAGGGAGCCATCCCAGTATCCGGTGTTGCCGAAGGTCTCCCCATAGCGGACGATTCCGCCGTCGAGCTGGTAGACCTCTTCGAAGCCGCGGTTCTTCATCAGCACGGACAGGACCTCGCAGCGGATGCCGCCGGTGCAGTAGGTGACGACCGGTTTGCCCTTGAGATCGTCGTACTTGCCCGATTCGATCTCCTCGATGAAGTCTCTCGTGGTGTCCGTCTCGGGAACGATCGCATCGCGGAACTTCCCGATCTGGGCTTCCATCGCATTGCGTCCGTCGAAGAAGACGACATCGTCACCGCGCTCGTCGAGGAGTTTGTGCAGGGCTCCGGGCTTGAGGTGTTCACCGCCGCCTTCGACTCCCGTCTCGGTCACTGTGATCTCATCATCGGTGCCGAAGGTCACGAGCTCTGGTCTGACCTTGACACTCAGTCGTGGGAAATCGTCTCCTTCACCGTTGGACCATTTGATGTCGGCCTTCTTGAACGGTGCGTAGGACCTCGTGGCCCGCACGTACTGTTTGACGTCGAAGATGTCGCCGCCGATGGTGGCATTGATGCCATCCTTCGACACGATCACGCGCCCCTTGAGCCCGAGGCTCTCAGCCAGAGTGTGCTGCCACAGTTTGACTGCTTCGGGGTCTGCCAGAGGGGTGAATACGTAGAACAAGACGATCTTCGGAGTTGCCATGGCCTACATTCTAATTGGCGAATGTGTGCGCCGAACTCGGCGGTAGGGTCTGGCCGATGAGACCTGCTTCCCCTCCTCCCCCACTGCACGGCTAAGATTGACGGTGATGCCGTGTCGTATGAAAGGGCCATTAAGAGGACATGTCGAGTAACCTCAACGCTGCGAATTCCACGCAGGTCGAATCCCAGCAGGTCGAAACCGACCAGGCCAATTCCAAAAAGGTCAAGGAGACAGTCGAGTTCGCTGCTGCGAATCCCGATGTGGATCAGCCCTATGCCGACCTCGGCCTCAAAGCCGACGAATACGCCCAGATCCGTCAGATCCTGGGACGACGTCCCACCTCGGCGGAGTTGGCGATGTATTCGGTCATGTGGTCCGAACACTGCTCGTATAAGTCGTCGAAGGTGCACCTGTCGAAGTTCGGCGACAAGGTCACCGAGGACATGAAGAAGCACCTGCTCGTGGGCATCGGTGAGAATGCCGGCGTCGTCGACATCGGCGACGGATGGGCTGTGACCTTCAAGGTCGAGTCCCACAACCACCCCAGCTATGTCGAGCCCCACCAGGGTGCGGCCACAGGTGTCGGCGGAATCGTACGCGACATCATTTCGATGGGCGCCCGCCCCGTGGCCGTGATGGACCAGCTGCGCTTCGGTGCCATCGACCACCCCGACACTTCACGCGTGCTCCACGGAGTCGTGTCCGGGATCAGCAACTACGGCAACTCCCTCGGCCTGCCCAACATCGGCGGCGAAACCGTCTTCGACTCGGTCTACCAGGGGAACCCTCTGGTCAACGCTCTCGCAGTCGGCGTGATGCGGCACGAAGACATCCGCCTGGCCAATGCTTCGGGCAAGGGCAACAAGGTCATCCTCTTCGGTGCCCGCACCGGTGGCGACGGCATCGGCGGAGCCTCGATCCTCGCCTCGGAGTCCTTCGACGATACGAAGCCCTCGAAGCGCCCGGCCGTCCAGGTGGGCGACCCCTTCGCAGAGAAGGTGCTCATCGAATGCTGCCTCGAACTCTTCCACGCCGGAGTGGTCGAAGGCATCCAGGATCTGGGAGCCGCCGGCATCAGCTGTGCGACCTCGGAGCTGGCCTCGAACGGTGACGGCGGCATGCACATCGCCCTCGATGATGTGCTGCTGCGCGATGAGACTCTCACTCCTGAGGAGATCCTCATGTCGGAGTCGCAGGAGCGGATGATGGCCGTAGTCACGCCGGAGCGCCTCGACGACTTCCTCGCGATCGTCGGCAAATGGGACGTTGAAACCTCCGTCCTCGGTGAGGTCACCGACTCCGAACGCCTCGTCATCGAATGGCACGGAGACGTCATCGTCGATGTGCCACCACGCTCGGTCGCCCACGACGGTCCCGTCTACGAACGTCCGATGGCCGAGCCATCATGGGCCGCCGAGGTGGCCGCGAACACCGTGGACTCCGCTGGCTTGGTCAAGCCCGAGAGCAACGAAGAACTGCGGTCGACCATGCTGCAGCTCGCCGGCTCACCGAACCTGGCGTCGAAGAAGTGGATCACCTCGCAGTATGACAAGTACGTGCAGGGCAACACCGCCCAGGCATTCCCCGACGATGCCGGAGTCATCCGCGTCGACGAAGAATCCGGACTCGGTGTCGCCATCGCCACGGACGCCAACGGTCGCTACTGCTACCTCGATCCGGCCCGCGGCTCAGCGCTGGCGCTGGCCGAGGCCTACCGCAACGTCACCACTGCCGGGGCCATCCCCCGCGCGGTCACCGACTGCCTCAACTTCGGTTCCCCCGAGGACCCGGAGATCATGTGGCAGTTCGCAGCCGCTGTTGAGGGCCTCGCCGAGGCGTGCCAGGACATGGGCATTCCCGTGACCGGTGGCAACGTCTCCCTGTACAACCAGACCGGTGGCGTGGCCATCCACCCGACTCCGGTCGTCGGTGTCCTCGGCGTCTTCGATGACGTCACCCGGGCCACCCCGAGCGGCTGGAAGGAGCCTGGCCAGACCATCTACCTCCTCGGCACGACCGAAGCCGAACTCGACGGTTCGGCCTGGGCCGACGTGACTGCCGGTCACCTCGGCGGGGTGCCTCCGCAGTACAAGCCGAGCATGGAGAAGGAACTCGGTGAGATCCTCATCAACTCCTCACGCGATGGCATGATCGATGCGGCGCACGATCTGTCCGAGGGCGGTCTGTCCCAGGCACTGATCGAATCCTGCCTGCGCTTCGGCACCGGGGCGCGCATCTGGCTCGACGAAGTGTGCGAACGCGATCGTGTCGACGTGTTCACCGCGCTGTTCTCTGAGTCAACGGCCCGTGCGATCGTGGCCGTGCCGCGGTCCGAAGAGGTCCGCTTCAAGGACATGTGCACCGCCCGGCACTTCCCGTTCATCCGCATCGGCATGACCGACACCGGCGAAGAGGCACCCGTCCTCGAAGTCGTCGATCACTTCGAGGTCGGCCTGGACGAACTGCGCGAAACCCATGAGGGGACACTGCCGAAGCACTTCGGCTGAAGCGTGGCCGCCGCGGCGGTCAGCACGTCCTCACCCTAATGATTGCCGAGGGGACCCCTTAGCGCCGAGAGAACCAGTTGCAACTGGTCCGGTCAAAGCTAAGTGGTCCCCTCGGCGTTTTCAGTTGCCACGCGGCAGGCCGCCGAGCACGTGCAGCAGACCAAGACCGCAGAATGTCACTCCCAGCAAGACACATTGCGTGAGGACCATTGACATCGCGAATGAGGAACCGAACCAGTTCATAGCCCATTCGACAAAGGCGACCACGAGTCCCATCAGCAGCGCATAGCCGGCAGCCACGAGGTGGGTCCACCAGGTTCTGTTGCGCGCGAGGTTCCAGGCAATGATTGTTCCGGCCAGCACAACGCCGCCGTGGAAGGTCCAGATGATGCTCGGGATGATCATCGCCAGTTCGAAACTGCTGGCGCTGCCGTCGAAACCGCTGCCGCCGAAACCGCTGCCGCCGAAACCGTCGACACCAGGATTCACAATGATCGGCATCAGGTACGGCAAAGCGAATGCATAGATGCTGATGGCAATGAGTAGTCCTATCCCGAACAGACGCATCGGCATCGGACTGGCCCTCACTGTGAGAAGGGCAACGACGCCGAGGACGAGTTCGAGGATCGCTACTACGACGCTCATGGCCGAATACACGGCGAAGAATTCAGGCCGCACCCCGTCGACCATCATCGGCATCATCACGAGCTCCGGCAATGAGCCGATGGCCAGGGCCACCCAGTACAGGACCCGCGCCGTCCACCCGGGTCCGACCTCCCGTTCGGGTCCTCCCCGAAGAAGCCGGCTGACTCATGTCATCACTGTAGGTCGGTGAGGGCCAGGACCGCGCTCTCTTCACCCAGTTGGTGCCACAGCAAGTGACCCAACATGACGAGTCTCTCGCATGCGAAGTGGCTAATGTGATTGCCTGAGGGGGAACGATTCGCCTACAACACAGTCGAACAACCGAAGGAGTCACCCATGGCCACCATCCGCACCTCGCACGCGGGGTCCTTACCCCGCACCCCCGAGCTCATCGAGGCCAATAAGGTCAAGCAGGCTCAGATCACCGCCCGGCTGGCCGGAGAAACAGTCTCGGACGCACAGACTCAGGAGTTCAACGAGCTCCTCTCCGCCAGCGTCGCCGACCTCGTCAAGCGCCAGAAAGATCTGGGCATCTCGATCCCCAACGACGGCGAATACGGCCACACAATGTCCGCTGACTTCGATTACGGTGCCTGGTGGCATTACTCCTTCGCCCGCACCGGCGGGCTCGAACTCGATGACGTCGACAAGTGGGATGCTCCGGCTGTCCGCTCGGAACCGGGCAACACGGTTCTGACCAGCTTCGGCGACCGCCGCGACCGCAATCTCTTCCCCGGCGTCTACGGTGATGCCAACGCCGGCACGGACACCGGTGACCAGCCGCAGTTCCCCAAGGCCACGAGCGCCATCAGCTACGTCGGCCATGATCAGGTCGCCAGCGACATCGCCAACCTCAAGGCCGGTCTCGCGGCTGCTGGGTACGGTGAACGCGACGGGTACATCAACGCGCTGTCCCCGGGTTCGGCATCTCGCATCGCCAACGAGTTCTACAAGACTGACGAGGAGTTCATCTGGGCCTGGGCCGATGTGCTGCGTGAGGAATACCTCGCCATCACCGAGGCGGGTCTGACCGTCCAGATCGACGACCCTTCACTGGCCGAGAATTTCGACCAGATCAACCCGGAACCCTCCTTCGCCGACTACCGGTCGTTCATCCAGGTCCGCATCGACGCACTCAACCATGCTCTGCGCGGCATCGACCCGGCGCAGGTTCGCGTCCACACCTGCTGGGGTTCGTGGCACGGGCCGCACGTGACGGACCTGCCGTTCAAGGAGATCGTCGACCAGGTGCTCACGCTCAATGCTGGTGGCATCACCTTCGAGGCAGCCAACGTCCGCCACGAACACGAATGGCGGATCTGGGAGGATACGAAGCTGCCCGAGGGCAAGTGCATCATCCCCGGCATCGTCTCGCACTCCACGAATGTCGTCGAGCATCCCGAGCTCGTCGCCGATCGCATCGAGCGTTTCGCGAAGCTCGTCGGTCCCGACAATGTCGTGGCCTCGACCGACTGCGGCCTGGGTGGACGCGTCCACCCCGAGATCGCCGTCGCTAAGCTGCAGTCATTGACTGCTGGTGCCGAGATCGCCTCAAAGAGGTTCTGAGCTCAGCTGACTCCGTTCGCCCATTTCACGCTCCGCTGCCGAGTTCCTCCTCAAGGCAGGCGGCCAGCGTGGGGTGGGCGAACTGGTATCCGGTCTCCTCCAGCCTTTCCGGGAGCACCTTCTGGTCGGCTAGGGCCAATTCCTTTGCTCCGTCGGCACCGAGGACCAGCTCGGTGACGAAACCGGGCGTCGGTAGGCGGGCCGGCCGATGCAGGTGGGCAGCGAGCGCGTCGGCGAATTCTCCCTGCGTCACCATTTCGGGGGCCACCGCATTGACGGGGCCGCGGACATAGTCGGTGAGCACAGCATGCACATATGATCTGGCCAGATCATCGAGGGAAACCCAGGCCAGGCCCTGCTCGCCACTGCCCAAACGGCCTCCGGCCCCCGCGAGATACAACGGTGTTTGGAGTTTGAGGAACCCGCTCAACGAGGTCAATGCGATGCCCGAGCGGATGGAGACCCGCCGGATGCCCAGCTCCTCGACTCTGGCGGCTGCAGCTTCCCACTCCTGACACACTTCGGCAAGGAATCCGTCCCCAGCCGGTGCGGTCTCATCCACCGGCGCTTCCGCCCGAGAACCATAGATTCCCACCGCGGACGCGCAGACGAATACTTCGGGTCGTTTCGCCTCGGGCAGGGCGCGCATCGTCTCTGCCAGCAGCGTCGTCGAATTGATGCGTGAGGAGCGGATCTCCTCCTTGGCCTTCTTCGTGAACCGGGTGGCAATCGATCGCCCACCGAGGTGGACGACCGCATCCGCCCATGCCAGGTCGCGAGGGTTGATGATTCCCAATTCGGGGTTCCAATGGGACTCATACTCGAACTTCGGGGTGCGCCGCACCAGCAGGCGCACGAAATGGCCCGCCGTGGAGAACAGTGCCGCGACCTGTTGGCCGACGAGTCCGCTGCCGCCGACGATGAGGATGCGTTTGCCCTTCTTACGCGTCAACAGAGGTGCATGCATGCGCTCGAGGAACTCGATATCCATGAGCATGCGCTTATGCCTGGCTTCGAAGGTTGCTTCCAAGTTATGGGTGAGGCCACGGTCGATCGCGTCGAAGCCGGTCGGAGCCATCGAGAACTCGATATGGTCATCGATTTTGGTTCCCCCTGCGACCGAGGAGAATTCGTGAGTGTGCTTCCACTGACTCAGTGGACCCTTCTTGAGTTCATCGACGAACGAGAACCGGGAGGGACCTTCGGAATGAACCGAGCTGAATGGTCGCCGGACAAGGCCGTAGGTGCCGGGCACGCTGGTCTTGACCTGGGCAATCGCACCGGGTGCGATGGGAGGGTAACTCTCCTGGATGATCTCCTGTGCCCAATGCGGGGACAGCCTGGTCAGTGCTCCGGGCTGTGCGTGCCAGAGATACGTGGTCTCGGCGGCGAGCGGGACTTCAGATGTCCACTCAAAATTGGTCATGACATCCCTCCTACTCCAGATGATGCCACCAGAGTCTGAGAGTGTGACCTGCAACTCGCCCAATGCTGAGTGAATTATCCCCGCCGAGGTGGGCCCTGCCGGGGATCCGCTACTCCCTCGTCTCGATCTCGTCTCGATCTCACCGAAAGACGACCGCAGCGTCGAGGGCAGAGGGTATACAGTCTGCTCTCGACGCTGCGATCTGCTCTCGACGCTGCGATCTGCGCTCGATGAAACGTCACGGCTGGAGCGTGGGGCTCGGCCCCGCGGGGCGCTTGCGCCTCGCCTCAGGCTGTGGTGTCGGGGATCTTTCCGAACCTGAACGCGGTCCAGAAGTCGCCGCGGACATAGCCGTTCTCGGGTTCCGGATCGTAGTCCCAGTGCCGGACCGTGCCGATCTTGAGCGCATCGGCGACGAGCTGCCGGCTCGACTGGCTGCCGAGCACATGCTGTTCAAGATGTTCGAGGTCGTAGCGTGAGTCCAGCTCGGCTCGCATCGTGGCCACGAGCTCCGCATAGGAGGCGTCGCCGGCCTTGTTGACCAGCTCGTCCGGATCCGTTTCGAGGTCGAACAGCAGCTCCGGATCTCCCGGGCAGATCGTCAGCTTGTACTGTCCACGGATGAGCGTCACCTGCGGTCGATACGTGCCCTCGGCGAAGTACTCGATGATGACATCGCGATCGGCCGGCTCCGTCTCGCCTGCCGCTTCCTGCCGAGCCGACTCGAACAGAGAGGTGCCCGTCGCATCCGGGTCCGACGTTCCTGCCAGCTCGAGCAGAGTCGGCATCAGGTCAACGAGGCTGACGGGGTTGGCATACCGACCCGGCGTGACCGCCTCGGCGGGGCCGTTGATGATGATCGGGACACGGGAGGACTGCTCGTACGGGGACATTTTGTACCACAGCCCCTTCTCCCCCAACATGTCTCCGTGGTCGCTGGTGACGATGATGACGGTGTTGTCCTCAAGGTCGAGCTCGCGCAGACGCTGGCGGATCTTGCCGATGTGATCATCGATGTAGCTCACCGACGCATAGTAGGCGCGGCGGGCCCGACGGATGTCCTCGGGGCCCGGTTCTCGCTTGTCGAGTCCGCTCATCGTGCGCAGACGGTGGCTGTGCGGGTCCTCGGCGATGTCGGGCACCTCGGGGTGGGCTGGGTCCGGGATGTCCACCTCGGCGAATCTGTCCCAGTTCTCCCGCGGCGGCTCGTACGGGTCGTGCGGATGGATGAACGAGGTGACCATGAGGAACGGCTGGTTCTCACCGGCGGCCTGATTGGCGCGCACTCGTCCGTTGAGGTGACGCAGCGTCCTGAAGATCACCTCGTCGTCGAAGTCCTGCTGGACGTTCGCCTTGGCAGCACCGGCGGTGAACACCGGGTCAGCCTCGTGATACCACTGAAGCTTCTGGTCCAGAGGGCGCTGCCAGTCGGGGACCATGTCGAGGTCGGCCGGGTAGACGTCGGTGGTCAGGCGCTCTTCGAAACCATGGTGCTGATCGGGGCCGATGAAGTGCATCCGTCCGATGAGCGCGGTGTGGTAGCCGAGCTTGCGCAGACGGTGAGCGAACGTCGGCACCGAGGCGGCGAAGTCGTCGCCGTTGTCGAGGCAGTCGATGTCGGAGGGCATCCGACCGGTCATCATCGATGCCCTCGACGGTGAGCACAGCGGGGTGTTGCAATAGGCGCGATCGAAGACCGCCCCGTCATCGGCCAGGGAATCGATGTTCGGGGTGAGTGCGGCGGTGTCTCCGTAGGCTCCCAGTGCCTGAGCGGCCATCTGGTCGGCCTGGATCACTACGATATTCGGCGGTTGCATATGCTGGTCACGTCCTTTCTCAAAAACGTATGGTCTGCTTGTGAAAGCATGATCTGCGA
Organism: Brevibacterium sp. FME37; assembly: GCF_014897485.1. Classification (NCBI taxonomy): domain Bacteria; kingdom Bacillati; phylum Actinomycetota; class Actinomycetes; order Micrococcales; family Brevibacteriaceae; genus Brevibacterium; species Brevibacterium sp. FME37. Next base: position 108,939 of record NZ_JABUYE010000015.1, on the reverse strand, counting down.
AGTCAGCTGCGTTGAAGACCTGCGCAGGTGTGTCAGATCGAACAGATTCTTGCGAAACTGATTCTCAAATATGGATTGAAGGTGGCGACATTGGCCTCATGCTGCGGCCCGGCACGGAGCTCGCCCGTCGGAGCGAGCCAGGGCAGTCCTCGGTCCGCCGAGGTGGGTGTTGAGGAAGAAGAATCCCCCACCGAGGTGCGAATGTCGGGCAGGGAATCGCCCACCGCGTCCGCTCCCGATCGGCAGCTGCTGGCCGAGCTCGCGGCTCTGGCCCCGCAGGATCTGGCGATGATCGGTCTGAGCGGAGGCTCGTTCCTCATGGGAAGCGAGGACCCCTTGGCCTACCCCGACGATGGTGAAGGCCCGGTCCGCGAGCTTGGCATCGAGGGCTTCGCGATCGGCGCGACGACCGTCACGGTCGCGGAATTCGCCGCGTTCGTCCACGCGACGGGTCATCGCACTGATGCCGAAACTCATGGTGACTCCTTGGTCTTCACCGGCCTGGTGGCCGAAGGTCTGGCCGAGACCTCTCCCTCTGTGCAGGCTACCCCCTGGTGGCGTCAGGTCACAGGGGCCACCTGGTTCCACCCCGGCGGACCCGGGCCGACCGGTGTGGCTGCTGTTCCCGGTTCGACCCTCGAAGGTTCGAACCTCGAAGAGTGGGCCAGGCATCCGGTCACCCATGTTTCCCATACCGACGCCGAGGCGTATGCGCAGTGGGTGGGTGCCCGGCTGCCGACCGAAGTCGAATGGGAGTTCGCTTCCCGCGGCGGCCTCGAGCAACAGCCCTACCCCTGGGGTTCGGTACGCGAACCCGGCGGTGTGGCCCGCATGAACACCTTCGCCGGGGTCTTCCCCAGCCGACCGACAGCGCCGGTCGGCACCGTTCCCGCCGACGCGTTTGCACCCAACGGCTTCGGTCTGCACAACACGACCGGAAACGTGTGGGAGTGGACGAGCAGTCACTTCAGTGCGCACGACCAGCGACCGGTGCTACGTGGCGGGTCCTATATGTGCCATGACTCGTATTGCCGCAGGTACCGGACCTCGGCACGCTCGGCCGCGACACCGGACACCTCACTCGGTCACACGGGATTCCGTCTGGCTCTCAGCCTCTGAACTCTCCGCGGTGGTCTCCGAGTCGTCGTTCCCAGCTTCCTCGGAGGTCCAGCCGTCGGCCCACTTGCCGGTCTCATAGTCGAACCCGACAGGCTCGCCGTACTCATCCGTGCGCTGGTACCACCCGGTGTAATCCTCGTGTTCGGAGTCGATGCCCCCGTTTGCACCGTCGCCCGGCTCGGTCTGCACGACCTGGAATGCGAAGTCATCGCCGTAGCGATCAGCACCAGCGACCACGGCGTTGTCGACCGCGTTCTGGGCGTACTTGCGTCGCAGTGCGAGCGGATCGGTGCGCAGTTCCTTGAACCAGGCGAAGATGATGAAGAGCATGATGACGGCGAACGGCACCGCAGTGACGATCACGAGCTGTTGCAGCCCTTCCAGCGCGCTGGCGTCGCCGAGGAGAAGCATGACGACGGCAATGCCCGACATCACGAGACCCCAGAACACGACAACCCACTTCTTGGGTTCCTGATCACCGCGGCTGGCGAGCATGCCCATGACCACCGACGCTGAGTCAGCAGAGGTGATGAAGAAGATCGCGAGGACGACGATCGCGACCGCCGGCAACCACTCGACATAGGGTAGGTTGCCGATGAGGGTGAAGAACACCTCGGGCGCTTCCATGCTGTCGGTGAAACCAGATGCCCCCTCTCGGTACATCCAGATCGACGTTCCGCCCATTATGCCGTAGGCAACAAAAAGCAGGGTCGAAGGGATGAAGATCGTGCCGAGGATGAACTGGCGGATGCTGCGTCCCCGTGAGATACGGGCGATGAACGTACCGACGAACGGAGACCAGGAGATCCACCAGGCCCAGTAGTAGACGGTCCACACGGACTGGAACTCGTATGTTTCGCCGCCCCAGGACAGGGACTTGCCCATCATGTCGAAGAGGGACCCGAGGTATTCCATCATCGCCGAAGGCAGCAGGTTGAGCAGGAACAGTGTCGGTCCCAGGAACAGCACGAGCGCCACGATGCCGACGGTGAGAATGATGTTGATGCTCGAGAGGTAACGGATGCCCTTTGAGACACCGGAGACCGCAGAGATGATGAAGCCGACGGTGAGAACACAGATGATGACGACGAGCATATTGTTCGTCATCGGTCCGGCCCCGCTGACGATGCTCACACCCGTGCCGATCTGCATTGCCGCGATGCCCAGAGCCGCCGCGGTTCCGAACAGGGTTGCGACGATTGCGAAGATGTCGACGACCTTGCCGGCGAAGCCCTCGGTCTGGCGTTTGCCGAACAGGGTCTGGAAGATCGAGGACAGCAGCAGCGAACGTCCGCGCCGGTAGGCGGCGTAGGCGATCGCGCCACCGACCAGGGCGTACATCGCCCAGGCATGGAAGCCCCAGTGGAAGTAGGTCTGGGCCATAGCTCCGTGCAGGGCCTCAGTGGTTTCCGGGTCGTTCGTCAGCGGTGGTGGACTGATGAAGTAGGTCAGCGGTTCGGACGGGCCGAAGAACAGCACGCCGATGCCGATTCCTGCGGCGAAGAGCATCGCCACCCAGGAGAAGGTGCTGAACTCAGCCTTCTCGTCGTCCTTGCCCAGCGGGATCTTGCCATAAGACGAGAACGCGAGGATGAGGAGTGCGACGAGTACGACGATGGCGACGACGTTGAAGAACCAGCCCACATTCATCGTTGACCAGTCGTAAGCGGCCTTAGCCACCGAGGCGACATTGGAGGAATCGGTGATGCCCCAGATCACGAAGGCGACGGTGAGCGTGCCGGCGACGGCGAAGATGATCTTGTCGAGGGAGTAGCGGCGGCGCTGTTCGTCGATCGCGATGCCCGGGACCAGGATCGGGTGGGTGTTGTGCGGGTACTGGGTGTTACTCTCCGGCTCTTCATCGGCCCGGCGGCGGGGGCGGCTGTAGTCCAGCTTGCCCAGGCCCTTTCCGGTCTCTCTGCTCATTCGTTTGGCATCGGCCTTGAGCTTCTCACGCGAGGCTTTCCGCTCGGGGCGCAGGGGGCCGGAATCATCAGTGTCGAGCCTCGGCACGTTCGCTGCTTCGGCTTCCGCGTTGGCCGCCTTCACATCAGGGTCAGCTTCGGCGGATCGGGATGTATCTGGTGTGGAGTCATCGGACATATTGCGATGGCCCTTTCTCAATCGTCGAGGAAACGGATGTTCGAAAGTTGCCAGCGTGGCCTACGGCTCTGAACCGCACCACCCGATCGCTGCGCCTTCCCAGGAATCATTGGCGAAGCCGGCGGTGGGATGGGGTGCTGTTCGTGTCGCAGAAAGGGTCCGGGCACAGAGGTCTGCCCTGAAAGTACCCGTTTTTTCCATAGCTTCGGACCTTAACAGCTTCCTGTGAGCTTCTCAAAGGATTCCTGCTCCTACCCGGTGTTGACGCGGCCAGGCTCAGCCAGCGAGGTAGCGCGTCTCGATCAGCTCCACGATCTCTTCGCTCGCAGCGACAGCATCGAACTGCGGGTCTTCTGCTGCTTCGGCGACCACAGCATCAATGGCTCCACCGATGATGAGTGCAGCGGTGCGCAACTCGGCTGACTCTGCAGCTCCGAGCGCCTTTCGTGCCGCGCGAAGGAGATCTGCCACCGGCTGCCACCGTGCCGAACTCTCCGTTCGCTCGTTCCCGTGGATGCGCGCTTCGATGGTCACACGGGCGTGACTGGGATGCCTGAGGAAGTGATTCACCATGGAGCGCACATATACACCGGGACGATCACCCACCTCGGCGGACTCAATCGCATCACCGACCGATTCGACCACCGCGCCGAGCACATACCGGTATACACCGCTGACCAGATTGGATTTGTCGGTGAAGTGGTAGAGGACGGTCGGTTTGGTCACGCCTGCGCGATCAGCGATCTGCGACAGTGACACTCCTGAGTATCCGTGTTCGGCGAGGAGCTCGATGGTGACGTCGATGATCTGCGCGCGCCGAGCACGCCGGGTGAAAGTCAACGCTGGCTCGCCCGTCTTCGCCTCCGCTGGGTCTTGTGCAATACCCTGACTTTACCTTATGATCAAATTACTGACCGATCGGTAGAGGAGGGCTGGTGGACGCTCGCATTGGGCAACGCACCCGACTGCGGATGTTGCGTCCTCGGGTGCTCCTGCCGGTGGTCGCAGCCATGTCGATCGCGGCTCTTTGCGGATACTTCCTCCGGTCCCCATCGCCTGTCGGGCATTGGGACAGCGCCGATGGGGAGGCCGAGTTCTTCACCGCGTACGATCTGGCGTTCGAGGGCATGCCGGAGCCGGCGGACACGATGGACGTTCGCTCCAGCTTCGGCGTTGTTCGGGTCTATCGGTTCGCAGGGACCGGCGAAGCCTCACCGATGCTGCTGCTGCCGGGAACCGCCTCATCGACACCGGTTTGGGCGGACAACATGCCGTCCCTGCTCGCACTGGGTGATGTCTACACACTCGATCTCCTCGGCGAACCAGGTCGCAGCATCCAGGCCTCACCGATTGCCGACGCCGAAGACGAGGCCGAATGGCTCGCCGAGACGATCACGGCGATTCCAGAGAATTCCGTGAACCTGATCGGGCTCTCCCTGGGTGGTTGGACGGCGGCCAATCTCGCCATCCGCCGCCCGCAGCATGTGAAGACACTGACCCTCATCGATCCTGTCTATACCTTCGACAACCTGCCGATGGAAACGATCCTGCGCTCGATCCCGGCCTCCGTCCCGTGGCTTCCCAAATCCGCGCGTGATGCATTCAACTCATACACAGCTGGTGGCATCGAGGTCGAGGATATGCCGGTGGCAGACATGATCGAGGCCGGGATGCACCATTACACAATGAAGAAGCCCGCACCGACTCGGATCACGGAGCAGCAGCTCTCCGACCTGTCGATGCCCGTCCTCGCAATCATCGCGGGACGCTCGGTCATGCATGACCCGAAGACCGCCTCTGCGACGGCACGGCGAGCCTTAGGCACCGAAGCGGTCCATGTCTATGAGGATGCCTCTCACGCCATCACCGGCGAATATCCAGACGAGATCACCGGTGACATCGGGGACTTCATCGCTCGACCGTGACCGGTGCCAGGCGATATCGCCGACTGGCAGGCATGGCCGAATTGCACGCGGGTCGGTCGAACCGTGCCTTGCCCGGGTCAGTTCAGCAGTGCCCGGTCTCCCAGGGTCGCGCCCTTGAGCTTAGAGAATTCGCCGAGCAGAGTCTTCACCGTCAGCGACTTCTTCTCTTCGGCTGAAGCCTGATAGATGATCTCACCTTCGTGCATCATGATGAGCCTGTTGCCCAGAGCGATCGCCTGCTCCATGTTGTGCGTGACCATGAGTGTGGTCAGCCCGTCATTGGACACGATCTTCTGCGTCAGGTCCGTCACGAGCGCCGCTCGCTGTGGGTCAAGAGCTGCTGTGTGTTCGTCGAGAAGCAGGATTCGAGGCTGAGTGAATCCGGCCATGAGCAGGCTCAGCGCCTGGCGCTGTCCACCGGAGAGCAGACCGACTTTGGTCTTCAACCGGTTCTCCAGGCCGAGTTCCAAAGTGGCCAGTTCATCACTGAACAGGTCCCGCCTCGCCGAGGTGGTCCCTCGTCCCAGCCCACGCCTCTTACCGCGCTTGAGCGCCAGAGACAGGTTCTGTTCGATCGTGAGGTCCGGCGCGGTGCCTGCCATCGGGTCCTGGAACACCCGGCCCAGATACTTGGCCCGTTTGTATTCGGGCATCCGGGACACCTCGGCGCCGTCGATCGTGATCGATCCGGAATCGATGGGAAGTCGGCCCGAGATCGTATTGAGCAGGGTTGACTTTCCGGCTCCATTGGAGCCGATGACGGTGACGAAGTCAGACTCTTCGAGCTCGAGCGACAGATTCTGCAGGGCCTTGCGTTCGTTGACGGTGCCCGGGAAGAAGGTCTTCGAGATGGTATCGATCTTCAGCATGTGTCTCAGTCCTCCTTCGGGTCTGACGCGACAGTTGTTCCGGTTGCCTGTGCAGACGTCCCCGCCGGGACGTCTGTGGTGCCTTCGGGGACATCGATCGTGCCGGCCGGAACCTGGGCTCCCGCTTCGTTGGCTGGCTCATCTGCTGTCATAGCAGCTGACGAAGCTCGATTTCCGCGTGACCTCAGTGAAGGTATCCGCTTGAGGAAACCCCATCTGGGCAGCAGCAGTGCGATGACGACGAGCAGTGCAGTAGTCAGCTTCATGTCGTTGGTGTCCAGGCCGGCACGCAGTGCCAGGAAGATGATGAGACGGTAGATGACCGAACCCATGAGGGCACCGAGGCTGGCCATGAAGATGTTGCGGCTGCCGAAGACTGCCTGGCCCAGGATGACCGAGGCGAGGCCGACGAGGATGAGACCGATGCCCATGCTGATATCGGAGAATCCCTGATACTGGGCGATGAGGGCACCGCAGAGTGCGACGAAGCCATTGGACAGAGCCAGGGTAAGCATTGTCGTGTTGTCGGTGTTGACACCGAGGCTGCGGATCATCTGTCGGTTATTGCCATTGGCCTGGATCGCCAGGCCCAGATCGGTGGTGAGGAACCAGTCGATGGCGAACTTCAGAATCAAGGTGAAGACGAGAAGAATGGCGATGGAGACCCAGGTGCCCAGCCACATGTTCTCCCGCAACGGGGTGAACACGGTCTCTTCTCGCAGGAGCGGGAGGTTCGCCTTGCCCATGATGCGCAGGTTGATCGACCACAGCCCGATCATCGTCAGGATTCCGGCGAGCAGACCGTCGATGCCGCCCTTGGTGTGGAGAAGTCCTGTGATGTAGCCGGCGATGAGTCCCGCACCGATGGCCGCCAACGTCGCCAGGAAAGGGTTGACCCCGGCGATGATCAAGGATGCGGCGGTGGCGCCACCTGTGGTGAAGCTGCCATCGACGGTGAGGTCGGGGAAGTTGAGGACCTTGAAGGTCAGGTAGACCCCGAGCGCCATCGCTCCGTAGATGAGCCCGAGTTCCAGTGCTCCGAACATGTGTTTCCGATCAGGTGGTGATTTGATGCGTGGGTTGGTGCCGCCGGCCGATCACGGGACCTGATAGGTCACGAGTCTCGGCCGACGACGGGGGTCGAGCTGTCGACGACGTGGGTCGCTCAGTCGATGATGCTTAATCGATCAGTCGATGACTTTGTCGGCTTCGTCGATGAGCTTCTTCGGGATTTCAACGCCCTGAGCCTTGGCGGCCTTCGGGTTGACCACGAGCTCGAGGTTGGAGCTGGTCTCTACTGGCATGTCGGCCGGCTTCTTGCCGTCTTGGAGGATCTTCAGCGCCATTTCGCCGGTCTGTTCGCCCAGCTTCGTGTAGTCGATGCCGCGGGTGATCGCCGCACCCTGTTCCACCTGGCCGGCTTCCGAACCGACGAGGAGGGCCTTGTTCTTCTCCGCTGCCTGGACCATGGTCGTGACGGCCGAGACGACGTTGTTGTCGGTCGGGACGTAGTACGCGTCGACCTTACCGAGGGAGTCCACTGCCTGCGCCAGTTCACTGGAGTTGGCGATCGTGGCTTCCTTGATCTTGACCCCAATGTCCTTCGCGGCCTTCTTCGCGAGGTCGACCTGGACTTCCGAGTTGACCTCCCCGGAGCTGTAGACGATGCCGACAGTTTTTGCATCGGGCTTCAGTTCCTTGACCAGTTTGAGCTGGTCGGCGACCGGGTTGAGGTCGGAGGTGCCGGTGACGTTGGCACCCGGCGCATCGTCGGACTTCACAAGCCCGGCCTCTTTGGCGTCGGTGACGGCGGTGAAGAGCACCGGAACGTTGGTGATTGCCTGCGCGGCAGCCTGTGCTGCCGGAGTGGCCACTGCGAGGACGAGGTCGAGGTCCTCGTTGGCGAATGTCTGCGCGATAGAGGTCGCGTTGGCCTGCTCGCCCTGCGCGTTCTGTTCGTCCCATTTGACGGTGACATCGGCATCCTCGAATGACTTCTTGAATCCTACACTGGCGGCGTCGAGCGCCGGGTGCTGAACCAGCTGGGAGATGCCGATCGAGTAGGAATCCCCGCCTTCACCGTCACCGCTGGCGCCGTCTCCGCCCGAACATGCTGATACCGCAATAACCGAACTCACCGCCACAATTGCTGTGGCCAGACGCCTGAGACGCATTCTTCTCCCCTTTGAAAAAAACCGGTGCAACTGCGCAGAACCGGCACGAACCCTGTCACTTGTTCCCGGTCGGACCCATCGGTGGGCCTCGTAGAACTGCAGACGAACCACATACTGGCTGCGGCTCAGATCATTCTGATTCCGCAGACGAGCAAGGGTGCGACTGTGATGACAACCACTCTATTGGGCGCCGCTGACACGACCGACCAAAAGAAGGTTTTGGAGACAATCGTCCCAGTATTGTTATCTGTCGCGACAAACGTCCCCTGCTGCCGCGCATGCATCACCCAAGCGTCCCGGTGTGGCGTCCCCGCGGGGACGCCACACCTCAGCATCAGGCTTCGATGGTGACATCCGATCGACCCAGCACGTCGAGGATCCATGCGAAGTCGAAAGCCGTTTCCTTCCAAGAGTCGTACCGTCCGGATGCACCGCCGTGTCCGGCGACCATTTCGGTTTTGAGCAGCACATCGGCACCGACCTCACGGAGTCGAGCGACCCATTTGGCAGGTTCGACGTAGAGGACCCGGGTGTCATTGAGGGAGGTCACAGCCAAAATCTTCGGATGGGCCACCTCTGCGACGTTCTCGTACGGAGAATAGGAGCGCATGTATTCGTAGACGTCCTGGTCGTGGAGCGGGTCTCCCCACTCCTCCCATTCGATGACGGTGAGGGGAAGTTCGGGCATGAGGATGGAGGTCAGCGCATCGACGAAGGGCACATGTGCACTGACCCCGGCGAAGAGCTCCGGAGCCATGTTCGTCACCGCTCCCATCAGCAGCCCTCCGGCCGATCCCCCGGTTGCAACAAGCTTCTCCGGACTCGTCCACCCTTCGGCCACGAGGTGGCGTCCAGCCGCAATGAAATCGGTGAAGGTGTTCTTCTTCGCCGAGGTCTTGCCCTGGTCGTACCAGTGCCTGCCCATCTCACCGCCGCCTCGCACGTGTGCGATGGCGAAGACGACTCCGCGGTCGAGCAGGGAGAGCCGCGAGACGGAGAAGTAGGGATCCATGCTCATCTCGTAGGAGCCGTACCCGTAGAGCACCAAGGGGGCAGGCTCGGCTGGAGCTGCTGCAGTGTCCGTCGCCGAGGTGGTGGTGCTGTTCGTCGCCGAGGTGGTGGTGCTGTTCGTCGCCGAGGTGGTGGTTCCGGTGGCAAGCGGCACCAGATCGGTGCGATAGACCAGGGAGATCGGAATCTGAGTTCCGTCCTCGGCACTGGCCCAGACAAGGGATTCGCGGTAGTTCTCAAGGTCGACCGAGCCGAGAACGGGCTGGCGTTTGAGGACCGTGTCAGTGCCTTCTGTCACGCTGTGCTGATAGATCACAGCGGGTGTGGACATGGAGGTGAAGAGCAGTCGGATGCTCGTCTGTGTGAACTCTGGGTTGCCGGCGAATCCCAGGGTGCCGGTTTCGCGAGAGAACGGCAGTTCCTGCAGTCGACCAAAGGGCGAAACAGTGTCGCTGGGAGTCGACGCTCCACTTCGCACGGCCTGCTCGCTCGTGTTCAGCTCGATGATGCCGACCCGGGCGAATCCGCCGCGACGGTAACTGACGACGATGAAGTCGGCGAAGGCGTCGACATCTTCGATGCGCAGCCCGTCGACGTCATCCAGCAAGGGACGACCGAGGGTGGATGGGTCGGCGATGCCGCCGGGTTCGTCGATGGCGTCGACGGGTTCGCGTGCAGTACCGGCCGGATCGGAGACGGGCACATCGATGATATCGAAGTCATCGCGGTCCTGATTGTGGGTGATGAGGAAGCGGTCCTCACCGGCGATGATCGCATGCTCCACGGAGTATTCGACTCCGTCGACGCGGGGCCAGACCACCTGCGGAGTGGTTTCGAGGTCATCGGCTTCGAGCGACCAGAATCCTGTGGTGGTCTTCGACCCGGTGACGACGAACATGTATTTGCCTGAACGGGCAAATCCCGAGCCGACGAAGAAGCGCTCGTCGGGCTCGTGGAAGATGCAGACATCGTCGCTGCTGTCGGTGCCGACGACGTGGCGCCAGACCTTCTCCGGTCGCCATGCCTCGTCGACAGTGGTGTAGAAGACGTAGCGGCCGGCGGGGTCGATGGAGGCACCGGCGAAGGTGCCTTCGACGGTGTCGGGCAGATCTTCGCCTGTGCTCAGGTCGCGCAGTCTCAGTGTGTAGCGTTCGTCTCCGGAGTTGTCGACGCCGAAGAGCAGATACCGACCGTCATCGGTGAGAGAGAAGGTGCCCAGCGAGAAGAACTCCTGCCCCTCGGCTGCGATGTTCGAGTCGAAGATGACCTCTTCGCCGGGAAGCGTCTCCTCGCCGACCTCGGGCGGAGTCCAGTCATCGGCGTTCGCGATGGGGGCGCGAACGCTGATCCCGTAGTCGAGCCCTGCTTTGGTGCGGGAGAAGTACCAGTAGTCGCCGCGCCTGGTCGGTACCGACATGTCGGTTTCCTTGATGCGGGTTTTGATCTCGGTGAAGATCGATTCGCGCAGTGGTTCGAGTCCGGATGTCTGGGTGTTCGTCCACGCGTTCTCGGCCTCGAGGTGGGCGATGACCTCCGGGGATTCCTTCTCACGCATCCACTCGTAGTCATCGACGAAGGTGTGGCCGTGGTGGGTGCGCTCATGGGGGATCTTCTTGGCCACGGGGGCGCTGGGGGCAGTGTCGTTCATGGTCCCAGCCTAACTACCTCGACGTCGATGATGGCGCGCAGATGGCGATGGCGCATAGATGGGAACGGGTGCGCCCATGACACCTCACATCGCGAACTTCACTCCCGCAGTTCCCGCGCGTCCAGGTGAGCAGAATGAGCAGAACGCGATCAGTGCGCACAACCGAGTAATTGTGACGTGAATCAACCTAAGCTATGACGAGCCTCACATGCAGTTCACAACCGATATGAAAGTTTGGTCAATGACGAACCATTCCGCCTCAGATCCTGGCGCAGATCCACGGTCCGAGCCGCCTCATCCGACTCGGCGCATGTTCGGTCGGATCGCCTACGGTGCCATCGCAGTGGCTGCCATCGGGACGGCCACCGCTTACTCGGTCAAAGCAGCATCGGCCAAGGGAGATCTCTCCTCGAACCTCACGATCATCGCACCTGCCGGTGCCGGTGGCGGTTGGGATGGGTTCGCCCGCGAGACCCAGCAGGCTATGCGGGTGAACAACCTGGCCAACAACTCCCAGGTCGTCAACATTCCCGGCGCCGGTGGCACCATCGGGCTCGGCAAGTTCTCCACTATGGGCGGTCAGGCCGACACCCTCCTGGCCACCGGTACCGCGATGGTCGGCGGCATTGCGCTCAACAAGTCGCCCGTCGGGTTCTCCGACACGACTCTGCTCGCCCGGGTCGCGGAGGATTATGACGTACTCATCGCCGCCGCCGATTCTCCGTACAACACGATCGATGACGTCGTCGGCGCCTGGAAGAAGGACCCGGAAGGGTTCGTCTGGACAGGCGGTTCTGCCGGTTCCGTCGATCACCTCACGATCGCTCAGCTGGCTCTGCTCTCCGATATTCCGGCCTCTGGCATCACCTATATTCCGAAGTCCGGCGGCGGTGAGGCGATCCAGACGCTGCTCTCGGGCACAACAGACTTCGCGTCCTGTGGTTTCAACGAGGTCTCGGACCAGATCGAAGCCGGCCGCGTCAAGGCTCTCGGTGTGGCCTCACCGAAACGCATCGACGGCTACGACGAGGTTCCCACGATGACGGAACAGGGTTACAAGGTGACTCTGACCAACTGGCGCGGCTTCCTCGGCGCCCCCGACATCAGCGAGGATCAGAGCTCGCAGCTTGTCGACATCCTCAAGCAGACTCGTGACAGCGCGGAATGGGCCGACGCCCTCGACCGCAACAAATGGACGGACGTGTGGCTGACAGGTGATGAGTTCGCAGAGTTCATCAAGGAGGACACTTCTCGGATCGAGAAGCTGCTGAAGGAGTTGGGACTGTGAGCATCAATACGTCAACGGAGAAGAGAACCAGGACGGGCCACCTCGGCGCCGGGACCTGGTGGCAGGGGCGATCAGGTCTCCTGGTCCCCCTCATCATGGCCGGGTTCTCGACCTACCTGCTCATCGGCATCATCACGATGGACGTCGCCGAGGATGCCGATCAGCCGGGGCCGCAGTTCTTCCCCATGATCATCATGATCGTCGGCTACATCCTCACTGTTCTGCTGACGATCGCCTATATCCGCAATCCCGAACCCGTCGATGTCGACGATGGTCTCCCCGCGGAGGTGGAGGAGGAGAAGGCATTCTCGACGCCTGTCACCTCGGCGGTATCTGCCTCACGCCTTGACCCGCATGAAGAGGATGAACCGGCCCAGGACCGTAAGGCACTTGCTGCAGCTCGGGCGGAAGACTCCGCACATCGCACCCACAGCGACTTCGTGTCCCTGGCCTGGGGTGCCGGCGGCTTCGCCGCGTTCGCCCTCATCTTGGAGTTCGCCGGGTGGATCCTTGCCGCTGCTCTTCTGTTCTGGTGCGTGGCCCGGTCGATGGGGTCGAAACGTCCTCTGTTCGACCTCACCATGGCACTGACTTTCTCGTCCCTGGTCTACATCGCGTTCGCGGTGCTGCTGGGGCTCAATCTTCCTTCGGGAATCCTGGGAGGTGGCTTCTGATATGGACGCTCTCATGTCCCTCTTCGAAGGCTTCACACACGCGCTGACGCCGATGAACCTGCTGTGGGTTCTCGTCGGCTGCTTCCTCGGCACCGCCGTCGGCGTACTGCCGGGTCTGGGGTCATCGATGGCAGTGGCACTGCTGCTGCCGATGACCTTCGCTCTCGACCCGACCGGTGCATTCATCATGTTCGCCGGCGTCTACTTCGGTGGTCTCTTCGGTGACTCCACCATGGCCATTCTCATGAACACTCCCGGCCAGGCATCGGCGATCGCTTCGACGTTCGAAGGCCACAAGATGGCGCGCAACGGGCGAGCCCCGCAGGCTCTGGCGACGGCCGCGATCGGTGCCTTCATCGGCGGTTTCATCTCCTGCTGTCTCGTTGTGTTCGTCGCACCTGCATTGGCAGACTTCTCGTCGAACTTCGGTCCTGCAGAGTTCTTCGCACTCGCACTCTTCGCGTTCGTTGCGACCTCTTCGGTCGTCGCTGACTCCGTACTCAAGGGCCTCATGGCTCTGGTGCTCGGCATCGGCTTCTCGGTCATCGGCATCGATTCGGTCTCCGGAACGGAACGCTTCACCTTCGGTGTCCCCGAACTCTTCGACGGGGTTTCGCTGGTCACGGTGACCGTCGCGATCCTGGCTCTGGGCGAGGTCTTCTTCATCGCCTCCCGGATCCGTCGCAAGGTGAACGACAATACGATCAACTCCTCGGGTCGCCCCTTCCTCTCCCGCAAGGAATTCGGCGAGGCACTGCCGGCCTGGCTGCGGGGGACTGCGATCGGCCTGCCCTTCGGTGTGATTCCAGTCGGCGGCGCAGATGTGCCGACGTTCATGTCCTATGGTCTCGAGCGCAAACTCGACTCCAGACGCGAACATCCGAAGTTCGGTGACAAGGGTGCCATCCGCGGCCTGGCCGGACCCGAGTCGGCAGGTTCCGCCACGACCGGCATCGCCATGGGTGCCCTGCTGGCCTTGGGCCTGCCGATCTCAGCGACAGCCGCGATCATGTTGGCGGCGTTCCGTCAGTACGGTCTGCAGCCAGGGCCGCTGCTCTTCGACCGATCCCCTGACCTTGTGTGGGGTCTGCTGGCGAGCTTCTTCATCGCCATGGTCGTCCTCCTCATCATCAACCTGCCCTTCGCTCCGCTGTGGGCCAAGCTGCTCAAGATCCCGGATCCCTACCTCTACGGTGGCATCGCAGTCTTCTGCGGGCTGGGCATCTATGCCACCTCGGCGTCGCAGTTCGAGCTCATGGTCCTGCTGGGAATCGGCATCATCAGCTTCGTGCTCAAACGCTACGGAGTGCCGCTGGCTCCGCTGATGATCGGCATGGTGCTGGGCCCACTGGCAGAATCCAGTCTGCGCGATGCCCTGCTGGCTTCGGGCAACGATGTCTCGACCCTCGCGTCCTCGCCGATCACGATCGTCCTCTATGTCGTCCTCATCGGCGCACTGCTCTACACCGGCATCGGTCGAGTGTTGGCACGTCAGCGGCAGAAGAAGACAGCCGCGGCGACATCGCGTGACAGCGAGTCGGTCAGCTCATGATCTGAGCAGTGGAACCTGATGCATGAAGACGAAAGGCCCCGTGGATGATTCGATCGAATCGTCCGCGGGGCCTCGGGCGTCCCAGGAGGTCTGGCTCGCGCTCAATCTGTCCTGTCCATCCGTCCTCAGGAAATAGGCTCAGTGATGCGGGGCTCTTCAACTGGCCCAGGAAGGAGCCGGCCCGCGCCCTTGAGGCCGAACGTGGTGAGGACCGCAGCGATGAGGACGAGGACGACCGCTGCACCTGCCGCCCATTGGACGCCGAGGTCGAAGGACGCAACAGCAGCCTCGGCGAGTTGATCACCGATCTGCCCACCTTTGGCACTCGCATGCTCAAGTGAGGAACCAAGGGTGTCGAACTCCGGACCGCTCGCCTTGGCACCCAGCGTGGCCTGCAGGTGGGAGCCGAAAACCATAGTCGAGAGTCCGCCGAGGACGGCGGTTCCCATGACCGATCCGAATTCGTAGGCCGTCTCGGAGATCGCCGAGGCGGCACCCGCCTTGTGCGCAGGAACAGCCGCGAGGATGAGGTCGTTCGTGATGACCTCGGCCGTGCCGATGCCGATGCCGAGGATGAGGAACGAGATGACCATGCCCGCGACCGAATGTTCGGGTGAGAAGGCCACGATCCCGAGCCCGACTGCATTGAACACGAGGGCACAGGGAACAACCACGCGCGGCTGGACTCGCGCCATGATCGGCACCGCCGCGTAGCCGGCGACGATCGAGGTGACGAGGCCGGGGATGAGGACGAGCGCCGCCTCGACCGGGGACATGCCGAGAACCAGCTGGAGCAGCTGGGTGCCGAAATAGAGGAATCCGGCCAGGCCCATGACGCTGAGCAGGTTGGACGCCACTGCTGAGCTGAAGACCTTGTCGGTGAAGAGCCGGACGTCGAGCAGCGGACGCGAGGAATAGAGCTGGCGAAGAACGAATCCGGTTCCCGCAAGCGCGGTCACCATGAGGCTGGCCCAGAAGAGGAGGTCCACGCCCTCGGCCATAACGTGTTTGATGGCGAAGACGAGCGGGGTGAGCGTGAGCATGGACAGCACGATCGACAAGGGGTCGATCCGGCCCGGGTTCGGGTCACGCGACTCCGGCAACAGCACGATGGCGGCGGGAATGAAGATCGCAATCAGAGGAAGGTTGATGAAGAAGATCGCGCTCCAGTGGAAGTGCTCGAGCAGAATTCCGCCGACGATGGGCCCGAGGGCGGCGCCGCCTGAGAACATGGCGGACCAGGTGGCGATGGCGACCCGGCGGTCCTTGGCGTTGAGGAAGATGTTGCGGATGAGCGAGAGCGTCGAGGGCATGAGGGTGGCGCCGAAGTTGCCCAGCAGCGCACGGGCGGCCATGAGCATCTCCGGCGAAGTGGAGAACGCAGCCAGCAGCGAGGCCAGGCCGAAGCCGATGGCGCCGACGACGAGCAGTTTGCGGCGACCGACCCGGTCACCGATGCTGCCCATGGCCACGAGGAGTCCCGCGAGCATGAGCGCATAGATGTCGACGATCCAGAGGAGCTGGGTGCCGGTGGGATGGAGGCCGGTGCTGATGGCCGGTATCGCGAATCCCAAGACGGTGTTGTCGATCGAGATGAGCAGAACAGGGATCATCAGCACAGCCAGGCCAGCCCATTCGCGCCGACCAGCGCGCAGTTGTGGTGTCTGTGTGGTGAACATGGAATCTACTGTACCGTCTAGACGGTACAGTGAACAAGGTGGCGCGTATATTTTTCTGCGCGCCGCAGGTTGTGCTCCGCTCCCCTACCGCCCTCGCACCAGAGTCAGCACCCAATCGCGCGTTCGGGCCGGATCGATGACGTCATCGATGTCGAAGATCATGGCCGCACTCATTGCGTTGCCCTGCTCGTATTCAGCCGCAATCAGCTCCTCTTCTCGCTGCTTCCGCTCTGCTTCATCCTCAATCGCGGCGAGTTCCTTTGCATAGCCGAGTCGCACGGCCCCTTCGAGTCCCATCGGTCCGATCTCGCCGCTGGGCCAGGCGATGGTGAAGGAGGTCGCGTCGAATCCCCCCGCGGCCATAGCCATCGCACCCAAGCCGTATCCCTTGCGGATGACGACTGAGCCGACCGGCACCGTCAGCGCCGCGCCCGCAACGAAGAGGTCACCGAATGCGCGCACACCCGGTTCGCGCTCTGCCTCGGGACCGACCATGAAACCAGGGGTGTCGATGAGCGAGAGGACCGGGACCCCGTGATCCTGGGCCAATTTCAGATGCTGGGAGAGCGAGCGCGCCGCATCAACGTCGATCGCCCCGCCGAGGTGGTGGTTGTCATTGGCGATGAGCGCCAGCGGCTGCCCTCCGACTCGCACGAATCCGGTCACCGCACCCGGCGCATAGTCCCGCCGCACTTCGATGAATGTTCCATCGTCGGCAATCGTGTCGATGACATCTCGGATGGCGAAGGTCCGCAGCCTGTCGGCCGGCGCAACCGTGCGTGCTCGCTCCTCTTTCCCCTCGCTGAGGGGGTCCTCGAGTGCTTCGCTGCCCGTACCACTCAGTATCCCGAGGGCCTCCCGGGCGATCGCCACTGCAGCAGATTCGTCGTCGGCAAGAACGTCGATGACGCCGTTGGCGGTATGAATGTCGACCGGGCCGATGTCCTCCGGCTTATAGCGACCGAGTCCTCCGCCTTCGATCATCGCCGGCCCGCCCATACCGATGTTCGCATCGGGCGTGGCGATGATGAGGTCGCAGACTCCCGCAAGTGCCGCATTTCCAGCGAAGGTCCTGCCGGAGACGATTGAGATCAACGGCACCCTGCCGCGCAGCCTGGCCAGGGAAGCGAAGGTGGGAACCTGTAGGCCTGAGCTCGGCCCCCGGTCAGTGTCGCCGGGCCGACCGCCTCCGCCTTCGGCGAAGAGGATGATCGGCACCCGTTTGGTCTCAGCGAGTTGGATCAGTCGATCGGTCTTCGCATGGTTGCGTGTGCCCTGTGTGCCGGCCAGAACCGAATAGTCGTAGCTGATGACGACGACTTCACGTCCGTCAATAGTCGCCGGTCCCCCGATGAGGCCGTCGCCCGAGGTCTTGGCAATGAGGTCCTCGACGCTGCGTCTGCGAGTCTGTGCCGCGATGACAAGTGGACCGTATTCGACGAAGCTGCCGGAATCGACGAGGTCGTCGATGTTCTCGCGTGCTGTTCGACGATCTCGCTTGCGGATCTTGGCCAGCTGGTCTTCGCGCGCCTCGTCTCCGACAGCGGCATGCCTGTTCTGGACCTCGGCGACCCCTGGATGGGGCTCAAATCGGTCAACGTCTTCGAACCGACCCGTCTCGGCGTCGACGAGAACGGCAAGCGGCTGTCCTGTCGCCACCTGGTCACCGACCGCGACGAGGTGACGGACACCTGCAGCGTTGGGACCGGTGACCGGGTGGTGCATCTTCATCGCCTCGATGAGGACGTATTCGCTGCGGTTCTCGCTGACGGCCACGACAGCACCGCTCATCGTCGATCGCAGCAGTGACTCCCCTGCTCTCAGCTCAGGCTCACTGTGGTCGACAGAGTCTGCGTCGCACTGATCCGACGCAGCACCGCCGTCGGCTGAGTCTGCGGCTGAGCCGTCGACCGGATTGGCCGCATGCTTCTCTCGTCCTCGAATCCCGATTTCCTCGGCATGCTCGTCGTACGCCGATGTTGTCGAGTTCCCAAGTTCCAGGACTTCGGTGATCGCTTGCAGCATCCCTGCATTCGTCTCGATCCCCGTGGTGTGGAATTCGGCGAGGGCACGCCTTGCTGCGTCGACGGCCGCGGAGAGGTCGTGTCTGTGCACGGTGATCTTACCGAGCAGAGGGTCGAATCCTCCGGCCATGGCGACACCAGTGACAGCCCAGGTGTCAATGCGCACCCCAGGCCCCGTCGGCCACGTCAAAGAGCTGATTCTGCCGGTACTGGGAGCTGGCTCTCCTGAGCTGAGGACCGTTTCAGCAGAAATGCGCAGTTCGATAGCCGCACCCCGTGGCTCCACATTTTCCAAGCCCGCAGGCGTCCGCCCGGCGGCGACATCGAGCTGCGCCGCTACCAGATCCAGTCCGGTCACTGCCTCCGTGACGGTGTGCTCGACCTGAATCCGCGGGTTGACCTCGAGGAGCCAGTACTCGTGCCCGGCAACAAGAAATTCGACGGTCGCCAGGGACCTGTAGTCAGCTGAAGCGACGAGTCGTGCGGCGTCATTGTGCAGGCTCTGCCGCAGGCCGTCTTCGAGCCCTGGAGCCGGGGCGATCTCGATGAGCTTCTGCCGCCGGCGCTGGATCGAGCAGTCACGGTCTCCAAGAACCACGGTGCCGTCGGGAGTGCCGATCACCTGGACTTCGATATGGCGAGCGCCAGTGATCAGAGCCTCGGCGAAGATCCGGGCATCATCGAAACCGGCTGCAGCCTCGGACACACATGCCCGCAGGGCACCAGTGAGCTCATCCGGATCGGCGACGATTCGGATCCCGCGGCCCCCTCCTCCTGCCAGCGCCTTGATCGCGATTCCGGAGCGGTGCGCGTCGAGAAGTGCGCGAGTGGCTCGCAGCGCCTCACCGTGGTCCGATTCGACGCCTGCGTCCTCGAGCGCCAGCAGTCCAGTGGCCGGAGGCGTCGGAATTCCCAACCCTTCGGCGCGGACGCGAGTTGCCTGCTTGTCTCCGAACAGTTCCAAAGCCTCGGCCTCCGGACCGACCCAGGTCAGTCCCGCCTCGGCGCAGGCACCAGCGAGCCGCGGGGACTCCGAGAGGAATCCGTACCCGGGGTGAACCAGTTTGCAGCCTGCCGACGTTGCCGCTGCGACGATGGCCTCGGGGTCGAGGTACGCGGATGCACCGAAGCCGGGGAGTGTGACAACCTCGTCGGCGAGTGCGACGTGCAGTCCGGCCGCAGTGCCCAGAGTCTCCTCGTTCGCTGATTGCACGGCCACAGCACGGTACCCCAGGATCTTGGCCGAGCGGATGATCCGGCAGGCGATCTCTCCGCGGTTGGCGACGAGAAGGCCGACAGCCTCGGCGGAATTCGCAGCGCTCAACGGTTTCCCTCCAACAGTTCGTCGATGAGCACGGTCTTGCGGATCTTGCCTGTCGCAGTCATGGGCATGCCGCCGACGAAGACGAACTCGGGCACTTTGTACACGGCCATGTTCTCCTTCGCCCAGGCGGTCAGCGATTCGCTGTCCGCAGCGACGCCTTCAGCCAGGACCACGAAGGCGACGGGCACTTGGCCGTGATCGGCGTCCTCACGCGGGGCGACAGCCACCGTTTCAATGGAGGGGTGGGCGCGAAGAAGACCCTCCACCTCGGCGGGGAAGACGCTCATTCCGTTGACTTTGATCATCTCCTTGGTGCGGGCGAGGTACGTCAGGGCACCCTGGTCGTCGAAGCGTCCGGTGTCGCCGGTGCGAAGCCAACCGTCGATGAGCGAGTCCTCGGTCGCGCGGGGATTCTTCCAATACCCGGTCGTCACCGAGGGCGAGCGGACGAGGATCTCTCCCGTCTCTCCTACGGGCACCGGGTTGAGGTCGAGATCGACGACGACGATGTCGGTGCCGGGTACCGGGAATCCGCAGTACACGGGCTCGGCGCGCAGATCGCGATCGTCGTCTTGGAGTCCGAGGGTAAAGGTGTCCGAGGTGTGCGTTTCGGTCATGCCGTAGGACGCTTCGCGCAGAACGATTCCTGTTCGCGATTTCCATTCTTCGCGCAGTTCGACGTCGAGTTTGCGAACGAAGGACACAGCCTGGCAGGTCTCCAACGAGGACAGATCTGCGTCGGCGAATTCCTCGGTGTCGAGGAGGTCGACGAGTTCGACGTAGCCGTCGGCAGGTGAGACCACACGGGTGACGCCGCGTTCGGCGATGCTGCGCAGGGCCGCCTGCGGATGCCAACGGGCCATGATGACGACTTCACCGCCGCCGTAGATAGGAAGGAGGAGACCGAAGTTCTCGCCGGCAACCCAGAACATCGGCAGGAATCCGAGTGACACGACCCGCCCGTCGCCTGGGGTCGTCGCCATTCCGGCCATTGCCGACACCGCCGTGTATGACAGATGCCCGAGGGAGTGTTCGCACCCCTTGGGCAGCCCCGTCGTCCCACCCGTGTAATTGAGTGAGGCGAGCCGGTCGGGGTCTGCCGGTACTGGGTCGACCGGCGTCGAGGCGAGGACCCGGCCCCAATCGCCTGCGTCCTCGGGTGCGGGGACTGTATGAGGACAGTCGGCGCTGGGTTTCGGTGCCGAGGAGAAGGCGAAGACTGCCGCAGGGTCGGTCCAGGTGATGTCGATGGTCTCAGGAAGTTGCGAGACTGCGCCCTCCACAAGGCTGCGCGAGTGCGGGTGAGCAATGATGTGGGTTGTACCGGAGTCGGCCAGCTGGTGTCTGAGCTCTTCGGTTCGATACATAGGGTTGACCGGGACGTAGATGGCGCCGAGCCAGGCGATGGCGAGGAAGGAATGGACGAACTGCGGGCAGTTGCCCATGTACACGCCGACTCGAGTCCCCTCGCTGACGCCGCGTCCGGCCAGCCAGCCGGCCGTTGCCGCGACATCGTCTTTGAGCTGAGCCCAGGTCGACTTCCAGCCGTAGAAACTCATAGCCGCAGAGTCGGGGCGTTCGCCTGCCCAGTGGATCACCGACTCAGCCAGTCCAGGTCCGGCTGCGGCTTCAGGGACCGTGTGCGGAACTCCCTCGGGCCACAGCGCTCGCAGCGTTGCGAGTTCAGCTGCCGATTCCTCCCACGAAGAGGTTCGAGTGTCACCGTTGCTGCCGTTCATGGAAACTCCTTCTCACCGATCACCGCTGACCGATTGACGACTCTGTCAATCACAGTTCTAATCGAAGGAATCTCCCTATGCAAGCGCTGGATCGGCTCGGACCACTTGGCGAGATTGCTGGTGCATTGGGATCTAAGGAATGGACACCGCAGATTCGGTCGAGGAATCAAGCGTCAAGAGCGGTGAGATCTCCGGTGAACCCGATGATGGCGAAGTAGACCCGGGTGGCCTGGTCGATGTAGTAATCCATCCGGTGCCGGTCCTTCCTGGTCGCCGAGGCGGCATCGACGATGACCGCGTCCATGAGGTGAGCCGCATATTCCGCATCGACTGGCGGGTTCGCGAGTCCGGAATCCCGAACGTCGGTGATCTGGCGCAAGATGCGACGGAAGGGCTTGCCGACGATGACCGCGTTGATCTCTGCGACCTGCGGATCTGTCTGTGCTCGCTTCTCAATGACGTCGAGGAGTTCAAGATTGTCGACGTAGATGGTGATGAATGCTTCGATTGAGGCCCTCGCCACGAGCACGGGGTCATCCGCCATCGGCTTCGGGTAGTGGTGCGCTTCGAGGATTTCGTCCCGCAGCTTGGCTGCAACGACGCGGAACACCTCTGACTTGGTGGCGAAGTAGACGTAGAAGGAAGGTCGCGAGACGTCTGCCGCGGCAGTGATGTCGCCGACCGTCGCTGAATCGAATCCCTGAGAGGAGAAGACGGCCCGAGCTGCGGCCAGGAGTCTGTCCTTGGTCTCCGATTCGAGGTCTCGCCGGATGTCGCGTGCCTTCGTCCAATCCATTTCTCGAATCGGCCGCTGTTCCATCAACACCTCCCCCGCGCTTTCACTCTCACTTCGCCCATGGCTCATTGCCTCAGCTGAGTCCCAATCCTATAAGTGCGCAGCGTTGCTGCGACTACAGAAACCGAGCGTCCTCTACATCGACTAGGCTCAACGCTATGGCACGCAACTCCACCGACACCAAAGAGAAGCTCCTCGACGCCTTCGATCTCCTGCTAGAAAAACACGGTATCTCGGGGGCAACACTCGACGCGGTCGCAGCGAAAGCTGGTGTCTCCAAGGGAGGCCTGCTTTATCACTACGGGTCGAAGGCGGAGCTGATCAAGGGCAGTCTCGAGCGTCTCGACCGGCTTGTCGAAGAAGATGTTGCGGAGATGAAGAATGCTGGCGATCGCCTGCACATGTACTATCTTGAGACCTCAGCCGAGACCGGCACACCGCTGGACCGCAGTCTCATCGCGGCAAGCTGCCTGGCGCAGGAGAATGAACAGGCGAAGGACACGCTCCGGAGGACCCGAGAAGCCTGGTTCGATGCACTCAATGAACATCTCGGCGATCCCGATCTGGCGATGACCGTACAGCTCATCGGCGACGGCATGTACTTCAACCAGAATTTCAGCCTCTCCCAGGACGAGGCTCTGGCCCACGTGAAGAACGTGCTGGCACGACTGGGTCTGTGATCGGGCTTCAGGTATCAGAGCACCTGCTGAGTACGCCCATGAGGTGAGCGAACTGCGCTGATTCTGACGTGGAGCTCGCTGCCCTCAAGCTTTCACTTCCGAGCCACGCTCTGCCGTCTAGCTATCCCTACCGAGTTGCGGACGATCCGTGTTGATTTCCGACTCGGTTTTCAGCACAGATCGTCCGCAACTTGCAGGCGCACCCCGCTCTCCAGCGTGTGGCAACCCCGCTCCTCCACCCCACCCACTCGTGCGTAGATTCCTGTGGACGAAAAAGTTCTGTCCACAGGCTGATTTCAAGCCATTTCTTCTCGCCGCGAAGTGAGTGATGATGTCATCCATGTTCAATGGAGACAGGTGGGTGATGCGAGATTTTCCACAGCTGTTCCGCACCCAGGACTACACCGCACGGGGAATCACACGACATTCCCTTTATCACTCGAAGCGCTATGAGCAGGTACTCCCCGGAGTGAGATCGGACCTCGAGGCCTTCGACCGATGCCCCACTCCGACCTGGGCGGACGACTTCTGGAAATGGGACGCGCTGCGGCTCCGCGCCGCCCAGCTCCTCTACCCGGGAATCGCGGCCAGTCACGCGTTGGCCGCCCGGCTGTACGGATGGCCGCTGCCGTCTAATTGGCGGACGTCTCAACTTCACGTCTCTGTGAGCAACAGGCATTCACGGATCAGGATCTCTCAGATCAGACTGCATAGGATGACCAAGATGTCGACACGGCAGTGGTGTGGCCTTGAGGTTGTTGCTCCCGAAGATGCGTTCATCGGCCTCGGCAAAGATCTCGGCCAGCGGGACCTTGTGAAACTCGGCGACGCCGCAGTCGGCAATTGGCACGGCCCACCGCAGATCAGCCTCGACGAACTCCAGGAGCACGTCTGCAATCGGCCTTTCGTCCGTCGACGTGCTCACCTCATCGAGGCACTCGACTTTGTCCGCCTCACCGTCGACTCCCCACCGGAAACCGACCTACGACTGTGGACGCTTGCCGTCGGCCTCCCTGAACCCGTCGTCCATCCGAAGATCTACAGCCCGCTGCTCAAACGCACAGTCGAACCGGACCTCGGCTATCCCGACGATCTGCTGGCCCTTGAGTACGAGGGCGAACACCACCTGCGATCGAAACAGCAGTGGCAGAGCGACATTCGACGCGATGAAGCACTGCGCACCGAAGGTTGGACCGTCATCCATGTGACAAGCAAAGTGAATTATCAGCAGCTCGAGGCGCAGATTCGCCACCACCTTGGGCTGTCCTGACCGGCCAGACCTCCTGACAGCTGAGTTGCGGACGATCTGTGCTGGAATCCGGAGCAGATTTCAACACGGATCGTCCGCAACTCGGCCTAGTGCACGAAATTCGGCGTAATACGCGTGACTCGACTGCGCGGCGCGACTGCGCAACTCGCCTAAGTGCGCACAACTCGGTTCAGCAAACGGCGACCCGGCCCGCCCAGGCGCAGCCTACGCAGCCCCAGCCCACTCAGGCCCGGCCCCGCCCTCACCAATCACGCCAGGTGGTGCACTTCCTGCAGCCCGTACACCGGCGTCTCAAGTCCCTCATAGCGTGCCTTGAGCTGGAGTGCCAAGTACAGCGAGTAGTGCCGCGACTGGTGCAGGTTCCCGCCCATGAACCATAGGTTCTCCTGCTGGGTGGGCTTCCACATATTGCGCTGTTCGCCTTCCCACGGGCCCGGATCCTTCGTCGTGTCCGAGCCCAGGCCCCAGCATTTGCCGACTTTGTCTGCTGTCTCCTGGTCGATGAGATCAGCAACCCAACCATTCATCGACCCGTATCCGGTCGCATAGACGACGAGGTCGGCCGGCAACTCGGTACCGTCTTCCAGCACCACAGAGTCAGCAGTCAGATGGTCGACATTGCCTTTGGCCAATTTCACCTTGCCATCGGCGATGAGCTCAGCTGAGCCGACGTCGATGTAGTAGCCGGAGCCCCGGCGCAGGTACTTCAAGAACATTCCGGACTCATCGTCACCGAAGTCGAGGTCGAACCCTGCATCCGTCATCCGCTGGTAGAAGTCCTTGTCGCGTTCTTTCATCTGCTCATAGAGCGGGATCTGGAACTCGGGCATGATCCGATACGGCAGGGAGGCGAATGTGAGGTCGGCCTTCTCAGTGGTCACTCCGTTGGCGAGCGCCTTCTCCGAGTAGAGGTCGCCGAGGCCGATGTCCATGAGTGAGTCGCTCTTGACGATGTGAGTACTCGAGCGCTGGACCATCGTCACGTCTGCATCGTTCTCATACAGTGCCCCACAGATGTCGAAAGCGGAGTTGTTGCTGCCGATGACGACGACCTTCTTACCGGCATAGGCATCGGGCCCGGGGTGCTGCGAGGAGTGCTGCTGTTCGCCCTGGAAGACATCGGATCCTGGGAACGAGGGAACGTTGGGCTTACCCGACATCCCCGTGGCCATGACCAGGTGCGTCGGGTTGAGAGTGATCTTCTCACCGTTGCGTTCGACGTTGACCGTCCACTGACCAGAGGCTTCGTCATATTTCGCCGAGGTGGCTGTCGTCGATGACCAGTACGGAATCTCCATCACCTTGGTGTAGAACTCCAACCAGTCAGCGATCTTGTCCTTGGGAGCGAACACCGGCCAATTCTCAGGGAACTTGAGATAGGGCAGGTGGTCGTACCAGACAGGGTCGTGCAGGCACAGCGACTTGTATCGCGAGCGCCACTGGTCTCCGGGCCGTTCCCACCGATCGATGACGAGTGCCGGAACACCCAGCTGGCGCAGGCGAGCGCCGAGTGCGATGCCGCCCTGTCCCCCACCGACGACGAGCGTGTACGGCTGGGCGGTGTCACCCCAGGCGGCATCCTCCTCGGCGAGCTTCTCCGACCAGCTCTTCCGCTCGGGGTCGACTCCGTGTTCGGCTCCTTTGGGCCGGCGAGGTCCCTGCGGCTCCTCGTGGTCTTTGAGCTCCTGCAAAGTAGTGAGCAGCGTCCACGCTTTGGTTCCGTCTTCGTCGACCAGACGAACCATGCCCTTGCCCCTGCCGACTGCGGTGGCATAGGTGAACCAGGCTTCGGTGACTCCATCGGCTGTGGTGGCCGGTTCTCCGAGTTCGAAGTCCGATGCGGCGACGCGGTCGATGACCTCCGTCAGAAGGTCCCTGATGCCGTCACGGTTCTCGACGGTGGACAGGTTCCAGGAGAAGGCGACGAGGTCCCTCCAGTAACTCGTGGTGGCGAACAGACTCACTGCGGCTTCGACGTCCCTGCTGCGCATCGCGGATTCGAAATCGCCCAGCCACTGCGTTGCAATGTCATCGGCTGTGAGCTGCTGGCGGTCGATTGTCGTTGTCATGTCACTCCTCTTCGTTGAGCTGTGTGACTCCAAGCTATGCCGCCGCCGGCACCGAAGAAAGGGTTGCATCGAGTTGCATATGCAGTGAGCCACATCACCCCTATACTCGGAAGCATGCCTCAGCTCGACCTGGCGCATCTTGCTCGGGATCTGTCCCGCATTCACGATGCCGTGATCACCGGCGGTTCGCCGCCGGAGCAGCCGCGAGCGCTCGTTGCACGCTCGTGGCAGAGGATGCTGCGCTTGGGGTTGGATCCCTCGGGCGGCAATCGTCGAGTTCTGTCCGCCGAGGCGGATGTGGAGTCCCGCAGACGCGATTCGAAGCTGCGCCTCATCGTTGATGAGCTCAAAACCATTCTTCTGCGGATTCCCGATGCCGCGACCTTCATCCTGGTCGTCACCGACGCCGAGGGTGTGATCCTGTGGCGCGACGGTGCCAGTGCCGCCCAGCGTCAGGCGGACAGTCTCGGCTTCGTCGAGGGTGCCCACTGGTCCGAACCCGTGGTGGGCACCAATGCCATCGGCACCGCGTTGACCGAAGAGGCCCCAGTTCAGCTGTTCTCCGCCGAACACTTCGAGACCTCGCAGCACCCCTGGTACTGCAGCGCCGTTCCCGTCCATGATCCCAGTGATGGCCGGCTCCTCGGCGTCGTCGACATCAGCGGGCCGGCGCTGACTCTCCACCCGGCGGTGCAGTCCTTGGTGACAACCGCTGTTCGCCTGGCCGAGGCCCGGCTTTCCCTCATCCGGCAGGAGCAGCTGAGCAGTCTGCGAACTCGCATGTCCACTGTCCTCAACGGCAGTCGGGGGCCGGCGCTGGTCGTCGATGATGAGGGCTGGGTCGCCTACCGACAGGGAGTGCAGAGCCAAGAGCGGATAGAGGTGCCGGCGTCTGATCGCACGATCCTCATCCCCGGTGCCGGTCTGTGCATCCCGGAGAGGGTGACCGGTGGTTGGCTGCTGCGGCCGAGTGCCGACATCAACGCTCAGCAGGTGTCGGTGGTGCTGCGGCAGACAGCTCGGTCTGCGATGCTGGAGATCGAATCGAGCACTGACCCATTCGTCGTGCCCCTCACGCCCCGGCGCGCTCAGATCCTCTCAGCGATCACCTCGGCGGGGCCAGCTGGCATCAGGGCCGGCGATCTCAGCCTCAAGCTCTACGGTGATGCCGACCATCAGGTCACGGTGCGCGCCGAGGTGTCCCGGCTGCGGCGTTCGATCGGTGCACTCCTCGCGACTCAGCCCTACCGGTGGGCCGAGGGCGTGTCCGCGCGATTCGACGAGGCCGCTTCAGCGTCATCCTGATCCCGGTCACGATCTCGACCCGCCCTATCGGCACGGGCGAAGGAGATCACCAGTCCGATTCCGATCAACGTGGATACGAGGGAGGAACCGCCGTATGAGATCAAGGGCAGCGGCACGCCGATGACGGGCAGAAGCGTCGTCACAACCCCCATGTTGATGAATGCCTGGCCCAATATCCACACGAAGACGGTCAGGCACAGCACCTTCGTCTTCAGCTCCCGGCTCTTCAACGAGGTTCTGATCAGCCCCACGCCTAACAGGCCGAAGAGGCACACCACCGTCAGTGTGCCCAGAAGTCCCAGCTCCTCGCCGATGATGGCGAAGATGTAGTCGTTGTGCGCTTCTGCCAACCAGAACCATTTTTCGCGGCTGGCTCCCAGCCCTGTTCCGGTCCACCCTCCCGAGGCCAACGCGAACAGCCCATGATTGGACTGCCAGTGCTGGCCGAGGGTCTCGACGTCGCTCAAAGCATCCGTGTCCGCGAACATCGCACGCACACGTGCCATTCTGTACGGGCTTGTAGCCACGAGGATGGTCACACCCACGGCGATCACACCCAGTGTTGCCGCGAAATACCGCTTTGGGACACCTGCGATGAACAGTGCGGCCAACGTCATCAGCATGAGAACCAAGGTCGTGCCCAGATCTCCGCCGAGGAGGATGAAACCGAACGCGAACGCCGAGACGGGGACAACGGCGAAGAACAGATCTTTGGGGCGATGAAGCCGCTGTGATCTGCGAGCGAGCGCGACCCCGAGCCACAGAGCCAGCACTGGTTTGAAGACTTCCGAGGGCTGAAGCTGGAGTCCGCCGACATGCACCCAGTTGGTGCTTCCGTTGACGGTGATGCCCAGCCCCGGAATCAGCGGAAGGGATAGGAGCACCAACCCGGCGATGATCATCGGACCGGCCAGCCGACTCCATATCTGCGCCGGAATCAGCGCAGTGACGGTCAGCATGATGATGCCGATGGCTGCGAAGAATGCCTGCCTGGCGAAGATGGAGAACGAGGATCCGCTGGTTCCGTCGAAGGAGGTGATCGATGTCGCCGACAGCACCATCAGCAGACCAAGACCGACCAGACACAGCGAGGCGCCGAGGATGACCAGAGATCCGCTGTCGATCCGCGGGACGGCAGGCACCCGCAGCAGCTTCTGGCCGATTCGAGGAAGTCGGGCACGCAATGTCCCATGCGTCCTGCCGCCCCGGTAGCTATCCATGCGTATGTGCCGGCTCCTGCATGACGATGACTGTCCTGCCCTGATATCGGCCTCCGACGTGCCGGTCTCGACTGGCGAGGCCGCCGATGATCGTTTGGAGCAGGAGCAGCACGATGAGGACGATGAGCGGTACGGTCCATGACCCGGTGACGGTGTGCAGCCACCCCAATCCGAGCGGGCCGAGCCCGGCGACGAGGTAGCCGAATCCCTGGGCCATCGTTGATACGTGCCCGGTGTGATGGGCATCCGGGGAGCGCCACACGATATAGGACAACGACAGACTGATCGCTGCCCCCTGCCCCAACCCCAGCAGCGTCATCCACGCATAGGCACCGGCTTGCGGCGCGAGCAGCAGGCCAAGGAACGCGGCACCGATGAGGACAGCGGCGGCGAAGACGGCCACCCATCGCGGCTTGAGCCGTTTGGCGATTGTCGGCGTGACCAAGCAAGTGATGATTGCCGGGAAGGCAGAGAACGAGAGCATCCATCCTGCTCGATCGGCAGGCATTCCTGCTTCTTGGAAGATGGCCGGCACCCAGGTCAGAGCCGCGTAGTAACTCAGCGACTGCAACCCCATGAAGCCGGTGACCGACCACGCGATCGGGTCTCTGAGCATCGCCCGAAACGGTGGTTCACCTGAGGCGGACGTCGCAGAGCCGTCCCGACCCGAGTCGGTTGCCTCGGGTCCGGCCGAGTCCCGAGCGCGTCGCATCTGCGGGAGGAACAGAATCGCGGCCAGCACGGCTGGCACCGCCCAGATACCCATCGCCCACCGCCAGGATCCGTCGAAGAGTGGCAGCATCGGCACGGTCAGGCCGGACGCCAGAGCTGCGCCGAGGAACAGCGCGGTGGAGTACAGCCCCATCATCAGTCCCGCCCGATGAGAGAAGTCGCTCTTGATCGCCGTGGGCAGCAGGACGTTGCCGATGGCGATGGCCGCGCCGACGAGGATCGTGCCGCCCAGAAGTGCCACCAGGCTCGGCTGAAGTCGCAGGGCGATGCCGGCAGCGAGAACGATCATGATGATTCCGAGGACCCGGTGCATTCCGAATCGCCGCGTGAGGCCCGGTGTGAGAAACGCGAACGCGCCGAATGCGAACACAGGGATAGTGGTCAGCAGGCTTGCGGTCGTGGCGCTCAGCTGCAAGTCATCGAGGATATCGCCGAGCACCGGTCCCACCGATGCGACTCCGATGCGCAGATTGAGTCCGATGAGGATCAGACCTGCCCCGAGAAGCAGCAGGCTGCGTCGTCGGTGTCCGTCCGCTGCCCTCTCTCGCCGAGGTGGATCGACGGTGGCGCTGCCATCCGTCTCCAGCGTGAGCTCCACAGTGAAGTTCGGGTCACGTCTCTTCATGATGCTTTTTCCATACTCCCCATTCAAACCGGCCCCGCGACGGCGTGCAACCGATAAACTGACTGGCAATGGACAAATTCAGCCACAAAGCGATGAGTCCCGAGTTGATCCACCAGCTCGGCCATGATGAACGTACTCCCGCTCACACCCACGATCTCGGGCATCTGGTGTATCCGGCTACGGGAGTCCTCTCCCTTGTGACGCGAGACGGTTCATGGATTGCCCCATCGAACCGGGTCGTCTGGGTTCCGTCAGGGTTCGAACACCAGCATCGGGCCCACGGGGCGACCGATATGCGGATCGTCTTCCTCCCGGATGGAATGGCGGAGCCTTTGGGCCCGTACCCAGCAGTCCTGGCCACGACACCCCTCGCTCGGGAATCGCTGCTTGCGCTGACCGGATCCAGACAACGCTCGAGGGAGAGCACGGACCGGCTTCGGCTCGTCGCCATCGACGAGTTGAGTCTCACCGGTGAACAGCCGTTGTACCTGCCGGAGCCACATGATGATCGTCTCCTGGCTGTGACCCAATTGGTCGAGGAGGATCTGTCGAATGTCGCTACGCTGGCCCAGCTGGGCCGCCAGGTCGGTGCGAGCGAGCGCACCCTGTCTCGGTTGTTCCAGCAGGAGACTGGAATGACTTTTCGGCAATGGAGGGCGGAGCTGAGAGTTCATCGCGCCCTCCTCCTCCTCGCCGAGGGAAGAAGCGTCTATGACACAGCAGCCGAGTGCGGCTGGGCGAACCCGAATTCGTTCATCACTGCCTTCACCTCCTTGGTGGGGATGAGTCCGGGGAGATACCAGCATTCGATGACGTCAATGTGACCCAGAATGTCGATGTGCCCCAGACCGGGGCAGTCCCTCTACTCTGCCGAGGCGGCCGTTCCTAGTCTGCGCCCGCACCCCGATACGTCCCGAAGTTCCACAGCACACCTTCGGGGTCCTGAACACTGAAGTCCTTGGAGCCGTAGTCCTGTTCGGTCAGCCCCATCACCTCTGTGGCACCGGCTGCGATCGCTCGGTGGTAGAGTTCCGCGACCTGATCGGTGGCGATGTAGACCGAGCCGGAGGCGACTCCGGTCTTCGTCATTGCGCCTCCGTCATCACGAGCGGAGCCGAGCATGACTCCCCCACCTTCGGGCCACCGCAGCTCGGCATGGTCGACGCGCTGCGGATCGTCGGCATTCGTGTATTCGGCGGCGACTTCGAATCCGAAGGCGTCCTTGAGGAACGCGATCGCGGCCTTGGCATCCCGGTAGCGGAATGTCGGCCAGACATTGGCTCCGTTGGTGCCTGCTCCGTTAGTGCCGTTCGACATGTCAGTTCCTTTCCTCGTAGTTGGTGTCCCCACCATCATCGGACGATGGACACCTTTGAGTCTTGGACAAATGAGAACTAGCGGGAAGTCTGGCTCGCAGTGCCGTTGAATGACACCGCGCCATTAGGCTCCGAACGGCGCGCGATCGGGTCGCTGTCGAGCCATCCTGTCGGGCTGGTGCCG
This sequence comes from Brevibacterium sp. FME37, assembly GCF_014897485.1. Lineage (NCBI taxonomy): Bacteria > Bacillati > Actinomycetota > Actinomycetes > Micrococcales > Brevibacteriaceae > Brevibacterium > Brevibacterium sp. FME37. The sequence goes on along the minus strand of NZ_JABUYE010000015.1, from coordinate 77,613 downwards.
GTCAGCAGCCTGAAGTCGCGGTTGAGGTGTGACTGATCGGTGTAGCCGCAGACCGCCGCCACCTCGGCGAGGGGCGACTTTCCCGCCGAAATGATCTTCCGCGCCCGGTCGAAGCGGATGACTCGAGCCGCCTCTTTGGGGCCGATGCCGAACTCCGCGCGGAACTGCCCGTTGAGATGCCGCCGGCTCCATCCGACTTCATCGGCCACGAGTGAGACCGGCAGACCGCCGTGGCTGCGCGCGATCTGCCTCCAGGATTCGACCACCTCGGCGCGGGGCCCGAGATCATCGCGGATTGCACGGAGGAGAACGTCATCGATGGCATCGAAACGCTGGGACCAGGTCGGTGCGGTGTTCACCCGCTCGTGAAGTTCGGCGGCGATAGGCTGGGCGATGTCTCCGAGCTCAACCGAATGGTGGGCGAATTCGACGGCCGGGGATGCGAAGAAGGCACGAGGTGCGAACGGGGTGAAGTTGATCTGGATGCCGGACATGGCACCGTTGTGCGCGATCAGAGTCGGCCATAGGTGCAGGCCAGCCAATAGCACGTCGAACGATTCGACCGTGTCCGCCTCCGGGAAATACTGCTGCAGCGGCTGGTTGATCGCGACGATGAACGTCAGTGCTCCCGAAGGTAGCCCGAGATGGGTTCCCGCCGGTACCCCAGAGATGTCGTAGCCGGCATAGTCCCCGACGAAGGGCCGCAGTCGCGGATGCGGGCTGCGGGTCAGATCGTCACTGGCCGCCGTGGACATGTCAGCAGTGTAGACCCGCGGTCTGACACTCCCCTGTTCGCAGCAGGGTTCGCAGCAGGCAGGCCCGCGCAGACCGCACTTACGCAGCGGGTACCCTCCACCTATTGACTTATGCAGGTATCTACCTGCATATTAGAGATGTGTCCGACGCAGATGATCTCGATAAGGCGTTCAAGGCCCTCTCTGATCCCACCAGACGACGACTTCTCGATGAGCTTCGACGTGAGAACGGACAGTCGCTGCGCGACCTCTGCGAAGGAGTTTCAATGGCTCGACAGTCGTTGACCCAGCACATCGACCAACTCGTCGATGCCAATCTGATCGTCGTCATCCGTAAGGGACGGGAGCGGCGCCACTATCTCAATCCGCTTCCTATCCACGAAATCGAGCGGCGCTGGACCCGTGATTTCGACCAGCAGCACTTTGACGCCATCGACGCCGTCAAAAAACAAGCCGAGGAGACAGCAATGACCACCACCAACGAATTTCCCGATTACGTCTACGTGACCTATATCCGAGCCTCCCGCGAGGATGTCTGGGATGCGCTCACCAACGCCGACATCACGCCGATCTACTGGAGTGGAATCGCGAATGTCTCAGACTGGCAGGCCGGCTCCGAATGGACCCACCGCAAAAACGGTGACCCCGTGGGCGACTACGACATCTGGGGTCGAATACTCGAGAGCCGCCCACCGGAGAGACTGGTCTTCACATTTCAGCCCGCCGCACAGCCGCTGGAGACCAAGGGGTCGGTCGTCACTTATGACATCGAACAGACTGGTGAGGTCGTCAAGCTCACCGTGACCCACACGAACCTGCCAGACAAAGGCATGCTCGATGGCATCTCCCAGGGCTGGCCGGCCATTCTCGCCAGCCTCAAGTCCTACCTGGAGAGCGGCGAGGCGCTCCCCTACACAACCTCTTGAACGACATGCTGCAACTCTCATTCGAAACGGAAGCACAATGGAAAATGACAATTTCACTTCTACGTTCACTGCTCCATGCACACCGTCCGAAGCATTTTCATTCGCGGCACAGCCGAACATCTGGTGGAACACCATGATCTCGGGATCTGCCCGTCACGTGGCCGAGTCCTTCATCTATGAGGTCCCGGGAATCCACTACTCGAAATTTCGAGTCAGCGAGTCTCTCGCGGGAAGGAGACTGTCCTGGCAGGTCACCCCCTCTGAGCATCGCCTGGAACTCGACGAGTGGGTCGGCACCGACGTCATCTTCGAATTTGTCGAGCTGAGTCACGGCACTCGAGTCGACTTCACCCACGTCGGGCTCCGGCCTCAGCTCGCGTGTCACTCCGAGTTCAGCTGCCGAGGTGGCCGCCGAGGTGGCTGCCGAGGTCGGCGCCCAAAAGGCTGGGTGACGCCTCGCCGAAGCGCCACAGCCCAGTCTCGCTTCAGGACAGTCCGTCGTCCGTCGTGGACATGGCTGCATTCCAGGCCACATCGGAGAATTCCCTGTCCACCCCAAGTCCGAATTCGGCAGTGAGGACCTCGGCGAATTCTGCGGCGTCTGCGATCGCGTGTTCGGTGCGATCACCGTCCGGGCTGTAGGAAACTCGTCGCAATCGGCGTCCGTCCAAGGTCAGCTTGATGCCGTCGGGCAGCGAACGTGCGAGGACAGGCGGCCCGGTGAAAGGAGTCCCCGGCTTCGTTGAAGTGAACCAGTTCGCCAGTTCAAGATCGGCCTGCGGCCGGGGCACATCGGCGAAGGCATAGACGGTGCGGAACTCCTGGTCGCGACTCGTCCGAGACTGCAGAGCCCACTCGGCCTCTGCCTGCATATCAGGATCAAGCGCCACTTCCGCCGGCACGAGGCGATGTTCACCACGCGGCGTCATCCGCGCCGGGGCGGACGTCGACAGTTCGAGTGCAACTTCCGGTGTTCCGCCGCCGAACCCAGGATCCACGAGGAAGCTGCGAGCATCGACCCGAACGATCGTCGCCTGATGTGTCAGCGCGCCAGGTGCGACCCGGCCCTCGCCGAGGTGGACGCGAGCCATGATCGGATGCGCCGAGATTCCCAGTTCGGTCAGAACCGCGCGGGTGAGGGTGGCGTGTTCGTGGCAGTATCCACCACGTTTGGAATCGAGCAGCTTGTCAGCCACCGACTCGAAATCGAGCGAAACCGCTTTCAGCTCGCCCCGAGCAAGGTTCGCAATGACCTCGAGGTTCTCAAAGCAGATCGCCTGCGTGTGCGCCTGCAGGAGCTCATCGAGAAGGTCGATCAGCTGTGTGGTTGTCCCCTTGGCTCGACGGCACAGTTCTGGAGCAGAATCGCGCAGACCGAGCCGCTCTGCGTACCGGTTGAGGAGCGAGAGCTGCGTCATGATTTGATCTCCTGGGATCCAGAATCGGGGTGGATAGATTGTCGGGATGGATGCGGTGTCGAGGTGGAAGCAGCAGCGAGAAAGCTGCCGTCACCCCTGCAGCACGGACTCCAGCAGCCCGGGAAAGCGCGCGTCGATGTCTTCACGGCGCAGCGTCAGTCGTCGATTCCGACCATGGAGCTCACTGATGATGACACCGGCCTCACGCAGCACCTTCACCTGATGCGAGCGAGTCGACTTCGGCACGCCCGGTCCCAGTGCCGAACAGTCGGCCATATCCATCGGCCCCGACCGCAGCTGCTGAACCAGAGCCAGCCTGGCGTCGTCGCTGAGAGCGAAGAGTACTGAGGTCAGCTCGATGTCCTCGCGATCCGGGTGTGGCAGTTTTTCATTGGCAACCATAGTTCGATAATAGTTGAACTGTCTGAGCATCTCGTATACTCTCCAATAATGGTTCCAAAAGTTTCGAACATTACGGAAGAAGCTCCTGCTTCCGCAGCTCAGCCGGCACCCACCTCTGCCTGGTGGTCGCGTGAGCGCTGGCGTCTGCGCCTAGTCCTGATCGCCACCTCGGCGATGATGGCCGGTGCCAGCGCACCGTCTCCGTTCTACCCTGTAATCCAGGCAGAGTTCGGTTTTGCCCCTGTGATGATCACGGTGGTCTTCGCCGCTTACGCCGTAGCCTTGCTGGCGACTCTGCTCACTGCCGGCGCACTGTCTGACCACGTCGGACGCCGACCCGTGATCTGCGCGGCCTTCGTGGTGCTCGCCCTCAGCATGGTCCTGTTCTGGCATGCCGATAGTGCAGTGGCGCTGATCTTGTCTCGCGTCGTCCAAGGAATGGCCAGCGGGGTTCTGCTGTCGACATTGTCAGCGACGGTCGTCGATCTGGAGTTGCCGCACAAGCCCGGCTCGGCTTCCTCCTGGAACGCCATCTCCGCGATGGTGGGACTGGCCATCGGAGGGTTGTTCGCGGGAGCGACTCTCGCTGTGTTCATCGATGGCGGCGGTTCGACGGTGGTCTTCGGGACGCTCGTGGGAACCTATCTGCTTCTTGCCGGCATCATCTGGGTCCTGCCGGAGACCTCGACTCGTCGAAGTGGCGCATGGGCATCTCTTCTGCCGCGCGCTGCACTGCCGCGGGAAGTCCGCAAGGCGTTCCTGTTCGCGGTGCCGGCCTTCATCGCAGGCTGGGCCACGGGAGGGTTGTACCTGTCCCTCGGTGCCAACATCATCACCGCCGAGTTCCATTCGAGTTCCCATCTGGTCAGCGGACTGATCGTCACGATGCTCGCCGGCGCCGGTGGGCTGGCGGGATTCTTCATGCGCGACCGATCCGCGCGCACCGTCACCCTCTTCGGCACGATCTCACTCGCCGTCGGCAGCACCCTGACCCTGGTGGCGCTCTCCCTCAATTCGCCTCAGCTGTACTGCCTCGCGGTCGTCATCACCGGCACCGGGTTCGGCACCGCTTTCCCAGGTGCCCTGAAAACCATCCAGGCAGTCGTGAAGCCGGAAGCCAACGCTGAGGTGATGGCCGCCGTCTTCGTCGTCTGCTATCTGGCATTCGGACTTCCGGTCGTCATCGCCGGTGTCCTCGTCCCCGCCATCGGACTCTTCGCCACTGCCTGCTGGTACGGCGGCTTCGTGGCGTTTCTCGCCATCTGTGCCGCACTCCTCCGCTGGTTCAGTGGCGGGCGCCCGTACGCTGCCGAGAACCAGGTCGCTTAAGGCTAAGACCAGGTCTGAGGCTTGAGACCGTGTCCACCACGGTAGTTCGGTGAGCTCGGTTCTCTCCAGTCGCCGAGGAGGTTCTCTGGCAGCGCATAGACCGTGACCTGAAGTGGGTGGCAGTTCTCGACCGGGTCGTCATTGCCTTCGCCGAACATCGGCTTGGACAGGTCTCCGCCGGGGCAGGTGGAGAGGGCTGCCAGAAGGTCCTGTTCCGCGAAGAATTCGAAGTGGTCGCCAGGTCTGGCGGGACAAGTCTTCATGAAGTATTCGTCGTTGTCATTCAGTCCCGTGCATTGAAAGACGTTGAGGACATCGTGGACGTCGAACTCGGTAAGCCCGAACGGGAGGATGGCCCGGACCAAGTTCGAGTGGCAGTGATAGTCGAAGTCGACTCCACTGAGCATCGTCGAGACGTAGGGATCGCAACGAGTGCCGAGAGTGTCATGAAGTCGGCCGCCTTCGGGGTCGGTGCCGTAGTCGGCCAGAGTGTCGTTGACGATTGTGGCCATCGGTCGCAGGAAGGGCAGGGTCGACCACAGACGGTCGAAGGTCGACAGGTGTGCGGCCTGAAGTTGGCGGGTGCGCGATGCCCAGAATCTCTCCCGGGGATCGTGGCGGTTCCACAGATTGAGGTCGCCGACCTGCGGTCCCTCGATTGTGGAGATTCGACAGACGTGACCCGCTGGCACATCCCATGCCTGACCGGAACGGATCGGAATCGTGAATTCGTCGACGATCTCCCGGTTGTCCGTGTCCTGCCCGATTCGTCCGTGGAAGTCTTCGTCGACGTCGAGCGCGGGGCCCTGGTAGGCCGCTTCGGTCAGACGTGCGTTCTCTGCCATGATCGTCTCCCCTGCTGCTGTGTCCGGCGTTGCTCCAACCGCGATGTCCGGTGGCCTGTCTGCCACGATGCCACGTTGCCGCCTGCGGCCCAAGTGGTTGTCGACGAGGTCTATGCTGAAAAGAGAGCCGCCGTTCGCGCCGCACCGTAGGAGACCGAAATGGTTGAAGAGAGCATCGACATCGAACTACAGGACACCGGAGAGTTCCTCGCCAGCATTCATACGGGTGCCGGAACAGAGGAGATCGTGCTCATCCTCTCCGATGCCGAAGACGTCTCGGATGGTGTGCTGCGCAATGACGAAGCCACCGCTCGGGCCGCTGTGGAGTTCATGCTCAGACATCAGTCCGCCGGCGATCTGCCGGATCGGATCGCTCTCGAAGACATCTCTGCCGCGTATGACGGAGGTATCGAGGCGATCCGCGAACTGCGCGGCTAGCTGCGGCGGCAGCTGCACGGGCAGAGCAACAAGATCTATCGGCCCCGCCGTATTTCAGCTCTTCTGGGTTCGATTCAGACTTTCGTCTTCGCATCGGTCTTCTTCTTTCCGAACATCCGTCGCCACGGCAGCACCGAGACGAGGGCGAGCAGGGCAATGATGATGAAGACCATGGCAAGCGGGTCGGAGATCACGGCCCAGAAATTGCCGCCTGTCAGGCCCAGCGCCTGTTGCAAGTTGCGCTCGAGCATCTCGCCCAGGACCAGTCCGATCACCAGCAGCGCAGGCGCCATTCCAACCAGCCGCATGACATATCCGAGTACTCCAAACGCCAAAGCGATATATACGTCAGTCACAGAATTGTGAATGCTGTAGCAGGAGATGAGCGCGAGCATGAGGATGACCGGAGCCATGAAGGGCATCGGGATTGAGAGGATCTTCGCGAGCAGAGGAGATGCGCCGATATTGATGACGACACCCATGATCGCGCTGACCAGCAGCGCACCGATGATCGTCCATGCGAGTTCCGGATTGGCGTCGAAGAATCCGGGTCCTGGATTGAGGCCGTACATCATCAGATAGGCGAGCAGCACTGCGGTGGTGCCCGAGCCGGGAATGCCCAATGTCAGCAGGGGCACCATCGAACCGGAGACAGCGGCATTGTTCGCGGACTCAGGAGCAACCAGCCCTCGAACCGCACCTTTGCCCATTCCGGCCGATTCCGGAGCAAGGCGCTTTTCCAGACCATAGGAGAAGAAGGCTGCGATTGTCGTGCCCGCGCCAGGCAGGACACCTGCGATGAAGCCGATGACGGATCCGCGCAGACTCGGAAGTGTTCCCTGTCTGAGTTCACGACCGGTGGGCAGGAACCTCCCTGACAGCTTCGACATGACTTGGGAGTCTTTGCCCATCGTGGTGCTGGCGAGGATCTCTCCGACACCGAATACACCGATGATCGCGACAATCGGGTCAATGCCTTCCAACAACGTGAAGCTGCCGAAGGTGAACCGGGGAAGGCCGGATTGAAGTTCGATGCCGACGGTTGAAACAGCGACGCCGATGGCCACAGCGGTCAGCCCCAGCATCGGTGCCGATCCGACCAGGGTTGCACTGAGGACGAGCGCCATCACGACGACGGCGAAGTACGCTCCCGGACCGAATGCCAGTCCCAACTCCGACATCGGTCCGGCAATGAATGCGAGACCGAGGAAGGCCAGCACACTTCCGACGAATGAGGCGATGGCTGAGATCGACAGCGCGGTTGCGGCCTTGCCCTTCAACGCCATCGGATGCCCGTCGAGGGTAGTCATGATGGCACCCGGATCCCCGGGAATATTCAGCAGGATCGCGGAGATCCTCCCGCCGTATTCGGCCCCAAGGTACAAAGACACCATAAGCGGCAAGGAGATTTCGGCCGGAACCGTAATCGCGACCGGCAGCAGCAGCGCAATCGCAGTCGACGGGCCGATGCCGGGCAACAGGCCAGCGACTGTCCCGAGGATGACTCCTCCGAGGATGATCAGCAGCAAGCTCGGCGAGGTGGCGATTCCGCCGAGGGCCGAGAGCAGTTCATTGACAGTGTTCATAGCTGCAGACCTCCAAAGACCCAGTATTCAAGCCAGCCGACTGGCAGGAGGACGTTGAGCCAGACATCGAAGATGAGGAACAGCACCATCGCTATGACGATGTTGATGGCGAAGAGGCCGCAGGCTCGGGCCAGGCTGAGCCGGACACCGAACACCGTCATCGACACGAGCATCGAGAAGATCACCGAGGCTTCGACGAAACCGATGAGAAAGACCGATGCCGCGTACAGACCGAAGAGGACGATGCACCAGCCGACACGAAGAATTTCGCCCCCACCGACAGGTCTGACTTCAACGCCGCCGCGCAGGATGGCGACGATGCCAAGGATCGTTGTGCACAGTAGAACGATGCCGACAACAACGGGAAATGATTTCGGACCGATGCCGTCCTCACCGGCAGAGCTTGGAAGCAGAAGCGCGTTGATGAAGAAGAAGACCGCGAGAAAGCCAAGAACAATGGTCGAAATTCCCGCCGAGGTGGTGCGACTTCCGGCTTCCAAGTACGGTTCATCGACCGCATCGGTTGCGGTGGGTTCGGTGTTCGCACTCATTTCACCAGCCCCACTTTCTTCAGCACCTCTGTCGATTCCTTCTTCTCGGGTTGAATCACCGTCTCGAGCCATTCGTCACCCGCGAGGTAGTCGGGGTTGATTCCCAAGGCGTCGGATTGTTTGACGAAATCGTCGGTCTCCACTGCCTCCTGCAACGCCTTACGCCACCAGTCGACTGCGTCTTCGGGCATGTCTGCCGGACCGAAGACACCTCGCCAGTGGTTGATGGTGATGTCCATTCCGAGGTCGTGCCATGTCGGCACCCCTGGTGCCAGGTCCACTGGTTCCGGTGCCGACACCGCAATGATCTCGATGTCTCCACTGTCGACAAGTTCCATGGCTTCCGACATTCCGGTCGAAGCCACGTCGATCCGTCCGCCCAACAGCTCGTTGTTGAGGTCCCCACCATCAGAGAATGCAACGAGATTGAGTTTGGAGAGTTCGTCGACTCCGAATTCGCTGGCGGGGCGGAGGACATTGAGCTGATCATCACTGGGGACCGTTCCGATTCCGAAGTTGACCGAACTCGGGTCCCCCTTGACGTCGTTGAGAACCTTCTTTGCCGAGTCGTATTCCGACCCGGCCTTCACGATCCACACTTCGTAGTCGGTGGTCAGCTGAGCGATGGGGGTGAAGTCCTCCAGCGACATTGTGGTGGTTCCGGTGATGTTCGAGAGGAAGATGCGGTTAGATTCGAAAACGACGGAAGTGCCGTCGTTCTCCCGCTGCAGAACCGCGGCGCGAGCTGGGTTCCCTCCCCCACCGCCCATGTTTTCGATCGACATGAAAGTGTCGATATCCGCTGCTTCGAATCCGTCGTTGGTGATACGTGTAGTCAGGTCGAGGCCGCCGCCTGGAGACCCAGCTGCAATAGCGGTGACACGAGGAGGCGGAAAGCCTTCGTTTCTGTGGATATCGGGCATGCACGCCGTCGTCACGGCTATCAGCGAGAGTCCGATGGACGCTGCGCCGATGCGTCTGACAGCCCGCTTCAGCGAGGATGATCGCGCCAGTGGGATTCCGAAGTGGAGCATGGTCCGCACGTTACCCGCTGATGACTTCATACCTCAACGATCCCTGCGAGAATGAGACACACGAGCTGAGAACGGAGCCTCGAGATCCCGCATATCGGCACACCCCATCCGGACTACAACACTGAGCACAGCGAAGGGCAGGACCGACATGATCTGTCGGTCCCGCCCTTTACTGTTCACCTGTCTCAGGCGCTCAAACGTCTACTTCGCGATGCGTTTCCCACTCTTAAGTCTCACAGAGCTTCAGCCTCGTGAAGGAGCCTCAGTCCAGCAGGTCATGCCTGACGATCGACTGTTCGCGGTCGGGACCGACGCCGATGACCGACATCCGGCAGCCCGAGCGCTCCTCGAGTGCGAGCACGTACTTCTGGGCGTTCTCCGGCAAGTCATCGAAGGTCCTGGCTCCGGTGATGTCCTCAGTCCAGCCGTCGAAGTATTCGAAGATGGGCTTGGCGTGGTGGAACTCGGTCTGCGACATCGGCATCTCATCCTGGCGGACTCCGTCGACTTCGTAGGCCACGCACACGGGGATTCTCTCGATGCCGGTGAGCACGTCGAGCTTCGTCAGCACGTAGTCGGTGAAACCGTTGACGCGTGCAGCGTAACGGGCGATGACAGCGTCGTACCAACCGCAGCGGCGCGGACGTCCGGTGTTGACTCCGAACTCACCGCCGGCCTTCTGCAGGTACTCCCCCATGTCGTCGAAGAGTTCCGTGGGGAATGGTCCGGCACCCACACGTGTGGTGTAGGCCTTGACGATTCCGACGACTCGGTTGATGCGGGTGGGGCCGATCCCCGAGCCGACGCAGGATCCGCCGGCAGTCGGGTTCGACGAGGTCACGAACGGGTAGGTGCCGTGGTCAACGTCGAGCATGGTCGCTTGGCCACCCTCCATGACGATGACTTCGCCACGGTCGAGAGCATCGTTGAGCAGCTGCTCGGTCTCTGCAACGTAAGGGCGCAGGCGTTCGATGAAAGGCTCGAAGTATTCGACGATCTCCTCGACGTCGACGGCCCGACGGTTGTAGACCTTGACGAGGAGTTCGTTCTTCTGCCGCAGCGAACCTTCGATCTTCTGGCGCAGGATCGACTCATCGAAGATGTCCTGGACGCGGATTCCGAGGCGTCCGATCTTGTCCATATAGGCGGGCCCGATGCCGCGTCCGGTGGTGCCGATGGCACGTTTGCCCAGGAACCGTTCGGTCACCTTGTCCAGGGTCTGGTGGTAGGGCGCGACGAGGTGGGCGTTGGCCGAGATCCGCAGCTTCGACGTGTCTGCTCCGCGGGATTCCAGAGCCTCGATCTCCTCGAACAGTGCTTCGAGGTTGACGACGACGCCGTTGCCGATGACCGGGGTGACGTTGGGTGAGAGGATGCCTGCCGGCAACAGTTTGAGTTCGTACTTCTCACCGCCGACGACAACCGTGTGACCTGCGTTGTTCCCGCCATTGGGCTTGACCACGTAGTCGACGCTGGTCCCGAGGATATCGGTCGTTTTGCCTTTACCTTCGTCACCCCATTGGGCGCCGACGACAACGATTGCTGGCATGAGAGTTGTTCACCTCGAAGTGAAGGGAGGGGATGTCATTACCGCATTAGTCTACTGGGTCACTGTGACACGGCAGGCGTCGCACCCCACCTCGGCGCAGATGTGAATCCAGACGCCGAAGGTTTCAACATCCACAACGCGCTCGACCCGAATCCTTGCGCCCACCGGTGCAGCCCCATGAGAGCTGGCTTCCGTCGAAGCCCAGGAGTACCATTTCTACGTAACGTAGAAATCCGTCGGCGTCACCGACGGCACCCTTCCAGCAAGGAACCGCAATGCCCCGTGCACGTATGCGATCACTGACGATTCCCGGCGTGGGCGCGGTCGCCCTCTCCCTCGGCCTCGTGTTCACGGGCCCCGGAGCAGCCTCGGCCCATGTCACCGTCGAACCGGACTCGACTGCCGCAGGCTCCTACACTGTGATGACCGTCAGCGTCCCCCACGGATGTGAGGGCAAACCCACCGAAAAGGTCCGGATCGGTCTGCCAGACGAGCTCTCCGGAATCACACCGAGCGTGAATCCGAATTGGAAGATCACGTCCGTCCACGAAGACGGCGACAAGACCAAAGACGTCAAGGAGATCGACTACACCGCGAAGACGCCGCTGTCGGCGGATCAGCGGGACTCCTTCGAACTCTCCCTCTTCCTCCCTCCCGAGACCGAGGGGAAGACCCTGGTATTCCCGACCACACAGGAATGCAAGGGCGCTAAGACGAAATGGGATCAGGTGCCCAAGGAGGGCCAGTCAGAGGAGGACCTGGACTCCCCCGCCCCGTCCTTCACTGTCACCGCCGCCGAGGCTGACCCCTCCGCAGGCGCAGCCCCCGACAGTTCCGAATCGGCCCAGGATCCCTCGGGTTCGGGCGAGCAGGCAGCCAGCGAAAGTTCCGCAGCACCCCTGGCGCTCGGAATCATCGGAGTCGTCCTCGGTGCCTTGGGGCTCGTCGCAGGCGGTATCGCACTGCTGCGCACGCGGCGCAGGTCCTGACCGACGATGAACCAGATCTCACGACTGACTCACCTCATCCTCGCCGCGGCGGCTCTGGCACTCGCCCTGGCACTCGGTGTGTCAGCGGTGCCGGCCTTCGCCCACGATCAGCTCGTCGAAGCGACGCCGGGCGACGGGGACACCGTCGGTGCCGCGCCCGACGCCGTCGAAATGGTCTTCAGCGGATCTCCACAAAAGGTCGGCAATCAGATCCGAGTCGAGCACGATGGTGAGAACGTCGCCACGGGCGAACCCGAAACTCAGTTCCACACGATCACGCAGAGCCTCGAATCGGAGCTGACCCCCGGTGACTACACCGTCGACTGGCGAATCGTGTCCGAGGACGGCCATCCCGTCAGCGGCACATTCTTCTTCACGGTCAAGGGAACAGGCGACGAGGCGAATGAGACCGAATCGGCGCCTCAGCGCACAGACACCTCGGCAGCCACCGGCCCCAAGCGTTCAGCGGGTTCCGACAGCTCGTCTGCCAGCGATGACGACGGGTCGGGCTCCATCGGCCTCATCACGGTTTCGTCCGCCGTCGTCATCGTGATCGCCGCGTTCATCGTGTTCGTCGTCGTCCGTACGAAGCGATCGCGCAGACACGACTGACACCGTCCTTGTTCCCCGGCGCTTCGTGGACTTATGCTGAGGCCACCACTAGTTCCGTCGTTCGGGCACGTTGCTCCTGAACCTCGTCGGAGACAGAGTCGACTTCAGGGCACAGGCGCCCGTGGAAGGCCTGCTCATGTCCATCACGAGTTCGTCAACACCATCGTCAACCGCATCTGCGAGTGCCTCACTTCCCTTCGCCAGCCGGGCTGAGCACCTCGTCGGCTCCGTCATCGATTCCTCCGTGGCGATGCTTGCCACCTACGATCACGACATCGTCAAATTCGGCATGGGCGCACCTGCCCCAGACATGCTGCCGTCCGAGGATTTCGCCCGGATCGCGAACAGCGTGTTCACCCCCGAGAGCTTCACCTATGGGGCAACGGAGGGCGAACCGGTCCTCATCGACGCGCTGCTGAACTACCTGCAGGAGACCGGTCAGATCCCTGCCGAGCATTTCGGCAACCGTGACCGTCTGGTCATCACCACCGGCGGCATGCAGGGAATCGACCTCGGGTTCAAACTCTTCGTCAGCCCCGGAGACCTCGTCCTCTGCGAGGCTCCCACGTACACGAACGGCTCGGCCACAGCACTGAGCTATGAGGCCGAGATCGCCGAGGTGCCCGTCGACGAAGAGGGCATGCAGGTGGACCTGCTCGAAGACATCGTGGCGCGGGCCGGGCGGGCGCCGTCTGTGATCTATACGGTCCCGACATTCCAGAACCCAGCCGGAGTGACGATGTCACTGGCCCGGCGCGAGAAGCTCCTGGAATTCGCCCACCGCCACAACTCGGTCATCCTCGAAGACAATCCGTACAGCACGCTGCGCTTCTCCGGGGAGGACCTCCCTTCACTGAGCCAGCTCAGTCCCAACGATCCGCTGATCTTCGGCGTGCGCACCTTCTCCAAGTTCGTCGCCCCCGGGTTGCGCGTCGGCTGGCTCGACGCCGACCCGGAACTGCGCGGCCTCATCATCAATGCCAAGCAGGTCATGGACTCGTGCACGAGCCTGCCGACTCAGCACATGGTCGCGAAATGGCTCAACGACGGCAACGCGGAAACGCACGTCGCCCATCTGCGCCGCTCCTACGGCGAGCGCAAGCAGACCATGACGTCCGGTCTCGAACGGCTCTTCGGCCAGGAGGTACGCTCGACGGATCCCGACGGGGGCTTCTTCCTGTGGGTGACGTTCAACGACGAGACCGTCAACACCGAGGACCTCATGTCAGTGGCTCTGGAGGAAGGCGTGGCCTATATTCCCGGCACGGCGTTCTCCCAGACCGGTGACTTCACGAACGCGCTGCGGCTGTGCTTCGCCTCGGCGGAACCGCAGCGTATCGAGGAGGGTCTGCAGCGTCTGCGCCGAGCCGTCGACAAGTACAACTCGGCTCGCTCCCACGCCTGCCACTGACTCAGCGCTGACGAGGTTTCCCTCGAGCGCGGCGTTCGATCACTCGAGCGCCGCGTTCGTGCCCTTAAGCGCGGCACTCGCGCTCTAGAGCTTCCCGTCACCCTCGCCGAGGCGGCTGATCCATTGGATGAGCAGCGCGGTCTCGGTCGTGCCGAGAATCTCCGGGTGCGCCGCCGCGCGCTCGATGACCGAATGCCCCAAACGCCTCTCATCGTCGCCGGCCTGCGCTGTTCCGGTGATCGCCGCGAGCACACCTTCGCGCACTCCTGCTGAAAGGTCCGGGTCGTCCTTGCCCTGGATGATCAGGCGCAGGGTGACTCCGATGTTCGTCGCCAAGATGTGGGCGGCTGCCTGCTCGTAACCGACCACCAACCGCCCCTGCCCCTCGGCCTGCCGTGTCAGCGAACGCAGGATCTCACTGGGCTTCGACTGCGCCTCCGGCGAATACCCAGGCCGCACCTTGCCGTACATGAGCGTGTAGAAGCCCGGGTTCTCCAACCCGAAGGACACATGCGCATCCCAACCCATCCGCAGGTCCTGAATCGGGTCCCCGCTGGATTCAGAGGCGGACTTGGCCGACAGGTACATGTCGAAGCCACGTTCGATGACGGCCTCGATGAGCCCCTGCTTATTGCCGAAAAAGTGATACAGAGTCGGCATCTTCACGCCCACCGCATCACAGACCGCACGCAGCGAGAAATCCTCACCGGGAGCCGCAGCAATAAGGTCCGCAGCCGCATTGAGCAACCGGGTCCGTGTATCGATTGAGGCCATGTCTGTCATATCGCTATATTATCGTGTATTGTCGATATAACACGATATACCACCGATATAGATGGAGACGACATGACCAACCATTCGCTTCAGGGCAAGACACTTCTCATCGCCGGCGGCGGCAAGAATCTGGGCGGGCTCATCGCCCGACAGGCCGCCGAGGCAGGTGCCGATATCGCCATCCACTACAACTCCGAGTCCTCCCGCTCCGAGGCCGAAGAGACGCTCGCCGCGGTCGAAGCCAGCGGGGCGAAGGGCGTGCTCCTGACCGGAGACCTCACCCAGCCCGCCAACGTCGAGACGCTGTTCGCCGATGCCACCTCGGCGCTGGGGACGATCGACATTGCGATCAACACGACCGGCAAGGTGCTGCGCAAACCCATCGCGGACACCACGGAAGACGAGTACGACTCGATGTTCGACATCAACTCCAAGGCCGCATACTTCTTCATCAAGGAGGCCGGGAATCACCTGGCCGACAACGGGAAGATCGTCACGATCGTCACGGCGCTGCTCGCGGCGTTCACCGACGGCTACTCGACCTACGCCGGAGGCAAGAGCCCGGTCGAGCACTTCACCAGGGCGGCGGCAAAAGAGTACGCAGAGCGCGGAATATCGGTCACGGCGATCGCACCCGGCCCCATGGACACCCCTTTCTTCTACGGCCAGGAAACACCTGAGCGGGTAGAGTTCCACAAATCGCAGGCCATGGGCAATCAGCTCACGCGGATCGAGGACATCGCACCGATCGTGCGTTTCCTCGCCACCGATGGCTGGTGGATCACCGGCCAGACGATCTTCGCCAACGGCGGATACACCACCCGCTGAGTCGACCACAGAACTTAAGGAGACACCATGTCAGATCTGCAGATTCCCGAACCCGTCGCCGGCTTCATCGACACCGTCAATGCCCACGATGACCAGGGATTCTTGGACGCATTCACCACCGATGGCACGGTCGATGACTGGGGCCGCGAATTCACCGGACGTGAGGCGATCAGGGCCTGGAGCGACAAGGAATTCATCGGCGCGACCGGCACACTCACCCCCGAAGAGGTCAGTACCGACGGCGATGAGATCACCGTCATCGGTGACTGGCGCTCAACACACGCAAATGGCCGGTCGTCGTTCGCCTTCGTCGTCGCCGGCGACAAGCTGAGCAGAATGACCATCCGCGAGGGCTGAAACCTCCCCTCTCCGTCATATTCAGTGTCAAGGAACCGCCGGATGCCTGTCATCCGGCGGTTCCTTCGCATGCCCCCTGTGGCAGAATGAAGGGGACGCACACCAGCGTCGCGGCGGTGGGGCTCGCCGTACCCAACCTCGGTTCTCCGACAACAGTCCCTACCTCAACCGGCGTCAGCATGCCCGAAAGGTAGGAGATCCCATGCACAGTGCACCCATCGTCGTCGGCGTCGCCCCCGGCCAGCCCGCCGAGGTGGCCCCTGAGTTCGACCCGGACCTGCACTCCGCGATCTCCGAGATCCTGCGCGGTTCGACCGTGGATTGGACGACCCGGCGGCTCGCCGGCTGCCCTGCACAGGAACTGACCCGCATCGCCGAGGAAGTCGACGCACAGATGATCGTCGTCCCACTCGCGTCGAGTCACGAACCAGCACCGTCGAATCCCGAAGGCTCCAAGGGAGGCGATCGATGAGCCGGCCGAATTCCTGGCGAGCGCCGCACCGGCGACCGGCGCACCTCCGGCTCCCCTATCTCGGCCTCGCCGTAGTCGGCGGCACCCTGGGCACGGCCGCACGCGAGACGGTGTCACTGGCTTTTCCACCACTGGCTGGGATTCCGGTGGCGATCTTCGCCGTCAACATCCTCGGCGCGTTCCTGCTCGGTCTCCTTCTCGATGCGCTGGCCCGCCTAGGTCCCGACGAGGGACGCCGACGCACAGTGCGCATCATGGTGGGCACCGGCTTCATGGGCGGTTTCACCACGTACAGTGCGCTGGCCACCGATGCTGCAACGCTCATCGGCAGCGGCTCTCCCGGCACCGGCATCGCCTATGGCCTGGCCACCCTCCTCATCGGCGCGATTGCCACCTGGGCGGGAATCGCAGCGGCGAGCGCAGCCCATGATCGCCGAGGTGCGCAATGACTCCGTTCCTCTTCATCGCTTTGGCCCTGGCCGGCGGCATCGGCGCAGCGGCACGGATGCTCCTCGACGGCCTCATCAAGTCACGTGTGAATGGGGCGATCCCGTGGGGGACGATCATCATCAATGTCAGCGGATCCCTCGCATTGGGCCTGCTCACCGGACTGGCCACGTCCCACATCCTGCCCGAGGCCTGGCAGCTTGTGATCGGCACGGGATTCCTCGGCGGGTACACGACGTTCTCGACGGCCAGCTTCGAGACTGTACTCCTCGTTCAGGAGCGCAGGTGGACGGCCGGCCTCATCAGTGGTCTCGGGACGCTGGTCCTTGCGACCACTGCGGCAGGGCTGGGACTGTGGGTCGGCGGACAGCTGTAGCTGCTGGAGCCGTATGCCCACCTCACCCCAGCCCAACTCACCGGCACATCATGAGAGCATTCTCATCGCTGCGGCGCCCAACCTCGGCGCCGCTTCGTCCATACTTGTCGTATGGGACGCTACGGATGGCTTCTGGTGATCGGGGTCGTCCTCCTCGGCGCTTTGGGCTGGTTCGGCGCCGGCAAGACGCTGGCCGAGGACGACACTCACCTCGGCCCGCCGGTAGTCGTCCCGACGCCGACAGCACCCCCATCGCCCCCCACGCCTACGGATGAGCCGACCCTCGACACGTCCCAGAGCCCGGCACCACAGCCCTCTGATTCGAGTAATTCCACCGGAACCGCCCATGGCGCAGACCGAATCAAACCAGGTCCGCCCAGGACTGCTGGCGACGATGACGATTACGATGACGATGACGACGACGATATCGACGACGCAGACGATGACGATGACGACCACGACGACTCAGACGATGACGATGACGACGATGACGACGACCGATACGACGATGACTGAGCTGGGCGAGGACGTGAATGTCTGAGATCCGCCGAGGCGTGACCGCCCGCACGCGCATCCTCGGGTGGATTCTGCTCATCCTCACCATCGCCGTGTCGATCATCGTCGTCACCACTGCCCGGGCAGAGCTCTCCCGTGTCAAGGTCCAGGCCCACACTGAATTGCAGCACGAGGTGGAGAAGTTCCGCGACTTCGCGAGCAGCCCGAGCTCTGGCGACGGCGGAGGCTTCAACTCCGTTCAAGCACTGATGACCAGCCATCTGCAGAACAACCTGCCCGAACACACAGAAACGTTCTTCAGCATCGTGGATGGGAAAGAAGACCAGCGCAGCGTCGACAATCCGCCCTTCCGGCTCGACCAAGATGCCGAGTTCGTCGCTGAGGCTGCCAAGGTGACTACTCCCGAAATCAACGAACGTTCCACTCCCGCCGGCCCGGTGACCTATGCGATCGTTCCCATCCAGATGCAGGGCAGCTCGCAGACGGGGCAGCTGGTCATCGTCGAATACCTCACCCCCGAATACGACGAGGCATGGGCGACGATCTGGACCATGACGATCATCGCCGTCATCGCTCTGGCCATGGCGGGAATCTTCGGCTGGCTGGTCGCCGGACGGGTACTGTCCCCGATCAGGCAGTTGAGCGAAACTGCGTCGCGGATCGGCGAAGAGGATCTCAGCCGGCGGATCGAGGTCACGGGCAATGACGATGTGGCCCACCTCGGCGTGACCTTCAACCGGATGCTCGACCGGCTCGAAGCCGCGTTCGCCGGCCAACGGCAATTCCTTGATGATGCTGGGCACGAACTGCGCACCCCGATCACCGTCGTCCGCGGCCATCTCGACGTCATGGGCGATGACCCCGAAGACCGGGAGTACACGCTCGACCTCGTCGGAGATGAGCTGCGACGCATGTCCCGACTTGTCGACGAGCTCATCATGCTCGCCGGCAGCGAAGGTCCTGACTTCCTCATGCTCGCACCGACGGATATCACCGATCTGGTCTTCGAAAGCTTCTCCAAAGCAACTGCCCTGGGTACGCGCAACTGGGTCATCGATGCCACCCCTGAAGCGTTCGGCATCGTCGACGAGCAGCGGCTGACCCAGGCACTGCTGCAACTGGCCGCCAACAGCGTCGATCATACCGACACCGGTGACACCATCGCCTTCGGCGGCCGCACCACAGCCGACACCATCGAACTGTGGGTCCGAGACACCGGATCCGGTGTGGCCGAAGAAGACCGCGAACGCATCTTCCAACGCTTCGCCCGCAGCAAGAAGGCCAAACCCGGCAGACGCGGGACGGGGCTTGGCCTGACGATCGTCGACCGCATCGCCAGGGCTCACGGTGGTAGCGTCTCAGTCAGCTCAGTTGAAGGAGAGGGAGCGACATTCCTCATCGAATTGCCATGGCACCATCCGGAAATGGAGGACCAGTGACCCGCATTCTCATCGTCGAAGACGAGGACCGAATCGCGTCCTTCGTGAACAAGGGGCTGAAGGCAGAAGGGTACGCAACCGAGATCGCCGACGACGGTTACACCGCGATCGACCTCGTGCGCACCGGACAATTCGACCTCGTCATCCTGGACCTGGGCCTGCCTGGGCTGGACGGCTTCAGCGTGCTGCGCCTGATCAGAGGCGAACGCCACGATCTCCCGGTCATCATCCTCACCGCCCGCGAATCGACCGAGGACACCGTGGCAGGACTGTCCGGCGGTGCCGACGACTATATGAGCAAGCCCTTCGCCTTCGACGAGCTGCTGGCTCGTGTCCGACTGCGGCTGCGTCCCTCCACCCCGCAGGACCCGAGTGTGCTCAGGGTTGGCAGTCTGGCCCTCGACATCCGCACCCGCCGGGCACTGGTCGGGGAGCGTGCCATTGAACTCAGCTCACGCGAGTTCACGCTGCTTGAGGTCTTCCTCCAGCACCCTGACCAGGTGCTCAGCCGAGCCCAGCTGCTGAGCAGAGTGTGGGGACTCGATTTCGACCCCGGCTCGAATGTCGTCGACGTCTATGTCAGGTATCTGCGGGAGAAGCTGGGCCACGACACGATCGAGACTGTCCGCGGGGCGGGGTATCGTCTGCGAGTCATCGACTGATCATCGAGGTGAGCGCCGCAGAGATGTGAAAGCTCTCATCTTCACCTCATCGTCGCCTTAGATGGGGACGACAGTCTTGATGGTGAACGTCATCAAGGAGGAAAAAATGTCGCTTGTTCTCGCACTGGGCACTGACCTGGTCGCCATTGTCATCCTGGCCTACGTCCTGTACTTCCGCAGGCACCGTCGCCGTGATCTGCTGCTGTCCTATGTGGCACTGAATATCGGAGTCGTTGCCGTGACGCTGGCGCTGGGCTCGGTGGAGGTGGGTGTCGGGTTGGGCATGGGCCTCTTCGGCATCCTCTCGATCATCCGGCTGCGCTCGGATCAGATCACCCAGCAGGAGATCGCCTACTACTTCACCGCACTGGCTTTGGGTCTCCTGGCTGGACTGCATCCCGATCCTGCCTGGCTGACACCGACGCTCTCCGCGCTGGTCCTGGTCGCCATCGCTGTGCTCGACAGCCCCATGATCGCGTCCTCGACGCACCGTCACACGCTGACACTCGATCGCGCGATCACCGATCAGGACGAGCTCATCGCTCACCTGGCCGACATGTTCGCCGCCGATACCGTACGAGCAGAGGTCCTCGACATCGATCTGGTGCGAGACACGACGCTGGTCGATGTGCGATACAAGACTAAGCCCCACCGCAGGTCACAAGCGCCTCAGACATCTCAGACAGACCACCTGGCTGACAATCACATCGCGTTGGGCACGCGGCCTGAGCATCCGGTGGACCTGTAATGACAATGACCAGAACCCCCATTGCCGAGGCGGTCCCAGCGATGGCCTCGCCCCACCTGGACCTCGCTGACCTGGACGAACTCGATCAGGCTGCCGAACTCACCGCGGCCAACGAGTTGGATGCGCAGCTGCTGCGCATGAACTCCATCTCATTGGGCGAGCTCAATTCGCAGGCCCGTCTCATGACTCGTGTCGATCGGAAGTACTTCCTGCCGAGGGCCCTGTTCGTGGAACTGCTCAAGGCCACAGAGGACGACTTCAGCGTGCTGGAGATCGGGCAGAAGAGATGCTTCGAGTACCGAACCGTCTACTTCGACTCCCCAGATTTCCGGTTCTTCCGAGACCATGTCCAGGAACGTCGTCACCGGTACAAGGTGCGAACGAGAACCTACGTGGAGACCGGCACCTGCCACCTCGAGGTCAAGTCGAAGGGTTACCGGGGACAGACCGTGAAGGAGCGAATCCCTCACTCCACCGATCGCCCAGGGTCACTGTCGGAGACCGACATCGGGTTCATCGATTCGATCATCGGCGGCGACTCGCACCGCCGGGTCCCTGCCGACCGATTGGAGCCGGTGCTTGAAACCATCTACGACCGGATCACTCTGTGTCATGACCATCAGCGACTGACGTGTGACCTCAACATTCGCGCGGTCAACGGGGACGAGACCCATGACGGTCCCGATGATGTCCTCGTCGAGACGAAGTCCGCCGGTGGCGGCGGCATCTGGGACGCGCTGCTCAAACAACACGGCGTCCGACCGCACAAGGTCAGCAAGTATTGCGTAGCCGCGTCACTGCTCTACCCGCAGCTGCCGAGCAACCCGTGGAAACAGACGATCAAACGTTACTTCGAGTGAGTTCGCGGCTGAAGGGGCTGCCGTGTTCAGCGATCGCGACCAGACCTCCCATACGTTTACCGCGTAAACCCTCCAGCATCGAAGCAATCAGCACGACAACTGGTTTGCGCTTGTGAATAACTGAATCAATTGATATGTTATTTACGTTGTAAACACCCGGATACATCCCCACCTGAATATACAAGGCGCCTCCAGCTCGGCCGGAGGCGCCTTGTACGTCAAGTAGAGGAACAACCATCATGGGCTGATCTGATGTCGATGGCCGTGGCCCCACCGCTGAAGCGGCAGGGTCACGGCCATCGCTCGTTGCCCATCACAGCAGCCGGGGACGCGTGTAGGATCGCTACGATGACCCTGCCGGGCCGGGCCGATTCGCCTCCCGCGACCGCTCGCTTCGAAGACAAGGAGATTTCATGAATCGCACACGCCTGCGCCGAAAGGATGTCATTCAGTCCGCGATCGCATATATCGACGAATATGGGGTCCAGTCTCTGACCATGCGCCGCCTGGGCACCGCCCTCGACGTCGAGGCCATGGCCCTGTACCGGCACGTCTCCAGTCGCGAAGAACTCGTCTCTGCCGCTGTCCGTGAACTCATCGACGGCCTCTTTGACGACGAACTCATGCAGACTCAACCGAAGAGCTGGGAGGCCTACTTCCAGCACGTTGCCAACGCCATGCGCAATCTGGCGCTGTCTCATCCGAGGATGTTTCCCCTACTGATCTCACAGCCGCCTGAAGCCCCCTGGCTGCGGCCCCCTCTGCGCAGCGTTCGCTGGGTGGACTATTTCCTTGCCTCACTCCTCGGCTACGGCTTCTCCGAGACTCACGCGGTGAAGGCCTATAAGGCCTTCACCAGCTTCCTCCTCGGCGACCTCCTTCTCCAGGTGACCGCGATGGGCATCGACATCGCGCCGGTAGCCGGCGACGGTGACGAACCCGAAGAGGATCCTGCCGAGTATGCAACAGTCAAGCGCCTGGAAGGCAAACTGGCCGAAGACCCCTCACAACGCGAATTCAGCGACGGATTGGATGACCTCATCGAGCGCATCCGCACCGTCTCTGAACTCTGAGTCGGTCGACCTAAGCGCACGACGGCTTACCTACGCGCACTGGTTCACCTCACGGGCGACGTGTCACTTATACGCGCGGTGGTACTGGGACGGCCGGTAATCGATCTCGTGGCGTAGAGCGTCAGCGGCCCGGAGCGGGAAGTTCGGGTCACGCAGCGATTCGCGGCCGAGAAGAATGACATCTGCCTGCTCGGTCGCCAGGATGTGTTCGGCCTGAAAGGGCTCGGTGATGAGTCCGACCGCCGCGGTCGGAATGTCCGCCTGCCTGCGGACCCCCTCGGCGAAGCTCGTCTGGTAGCCGGGGCCGACAGGAATCTTGGCCATCACGTTGCCGCCGGTGGAGACATCGACGAGGTCGACGCCATGGCCCTTCAACCAGCCGGACAGCCGCGCGGTGTCATCGAGGCTCAGCCCACCCTCGGTCCAGTCCGTCGCGGACAGGCGCACGAGCACGGGAACGTCCTCGCCCACCTCGGCGCGAGTGGCATCGACAACCTCGAGCAGGAAGCGCGCCCGGTTCTCCGGGGTTCCGCCGTAGGAATCGGTGCGGGTATTGCTCAGCGGGGAGAGGAATTCGTGGAGCAGGTAGCCGTGCGCGCCGTGGATCTCCACAAAGTCGAAGCCGGCCTCCATCGACCTGCGCGCCGAGGCTGCGAAGGCAGCCACGATCTCGGCGATCTCCGCTTCGGTGAGCTCACGTGGAGCATCCAATCCGGGGAACGCCTCCGGTGAGGGAGCCAGTGTCTGCCAGCCGCCTTCACTCTCGGGCAGACTGCCTTCGTGGTCGGCGCCCCACTCGGGGTAGGTCGAGGCCTTACGGCCGGCGTGGGCGAGTTGGATCCCGGCCGCGGCCCCCTGCGTGTGCATGAAGTCGACGACCGGGATCAGTGCATCGCGCTGCTTGTCATTCCACAGGCCCAGGTCTTTCGCGGAGATCCGCGCCTCGGGAGTGACACCGGTGGCTTCGACGATGATTGCGCCTGCGCCGCCCCGGGCCAGGGATCCGTAGTGGACGACGTGCCACGGGGCGGCTACGCCGTCGAGGGTGTCCACGGAATACTGGCACATCGGCGGCACCCAGGCACGGTTGCGGAAAGTCAGGCCGCGCAAGGTGAGGGGTTCGAACAGCAGATGAGACATATGACCTCGTGATCGTCAGTAGTGGACTCGAGTCTTGAGCGCTGAACTCGAGATGAAGTACGAAGCTCCTCGTACTTCGATATTTACCGTACTACGAAGAAGAACGTATAATCAAAGGACTGTGAATCACTGTGACGAAAGAATCAGCGTGACGAAGAGGTGACGGATGAGAACCCTTGAACACCCCGAACGGAACGAGATGCGACTCGACACCGTGCTCGCCGCACTTGCCGACCCGATTCGTCGGCACATCGCCTGCCGACTGAACACCACCCACCAGGATCACGCCTGCGCAACATTCGAGCTGCCGGTATCGAAGTCAACATCGACCTATCACTTCCGGACTCTGCGCGAGGCCGGTGTGATTCGCCAGGAGTACCAGGGCACGTCGATCATGAACTCACTGCGCAAGGACGATCTTGACGCACGGTTCCCCGGACTCCTCGACGCGGTCTTCGTTGCTCAGAACATCGAAGGCGGAGCCGCGGTCGTCTCGACCTGAGGTCGATCGAAGACCAGAGCGGGGTCACAGGCAGACGCCTGTGACCCCGCTCCGTAATCCGCGGAACTCAAGGCTGTCGCCCCTACTCCCCCGCCGCAATCGCATCGACGGCAACCGGGTCCGAGGACCGCAGGAACTCCTCGATCCGAGCAGCCTCTTCACCTTCGCCAATAGCGCCGGCGGCACGGCCGAGGGCGTTGAGTGCGCGGAGGAATCCGCGGTTGATCTCATGCTTCCATGGGATCGGGCCTGCTCCGCGCCATCCGGCGGCACGCAGGGAATCGAGACCACGGTGGTAGCCGACGCGGGCATAGGCATAGGCGTCGACGAGGCGGCCCTCGCCGTGAGCCTCATCGGCCAGGATCGCCCAGGCCAGTGATGAGGCGGGCAACGCTGCGGCGACGTCGATGGGTTCTTCGCCGGCGTCGAGGCGCTTCTTCGCTTCCACGTCTGCGTGATCATCGGGCAGGAATGTCGGCTGGGGGCCGAGCTGAGTGGCGTCGAGGTTGCCGATATGCGATGGGTTACCGATGGGCTGTGTCATGTCATCTCCTGGTCGTTGGTCGAATGCAGAGTTCAGTTGGACTTCACGTCTGAGGGTTGGATCGTGTACGGGTTGGTGCTCAGAGCCCCGAAGATCCCGGCATCTGTGAGCTTTTTGAGCTGCTTTTCATCCTTGACTCCGGTGGCCCAGACCTTGAGGTCCGACTCGGCCCAGGTGCTCACCGCATCGGGTGCGACGGACACCATACTGTAGCCCGACTTCTTCAAGTCCTCGGGCGAAGTCGATGAATAGTCACCGGTGAACATCACTGCCACCTCGGCGTCGGATGCCGCCTTGGCGACCTTCGCGTTGGAGGTCCGCACGATCGTCGAATCGGCGCTGTCCGCCTCGGCGATCTTCTTCAGCACTGGATCTGCCACCTTGGGCGATTCGATCAGGGGCATGAGCACGGTGGCTCCGCCCATCTCATCGACTATCTGGTCCCAGGTGATGGGGTCCCCGAATGCGGTGTTCTTGCGTGGTGGCTTGATGGTCTGGTCCAGGAACGACTTACGGTCCAGGTCAGACAGGTCGCCTTTGAGTTCCATCTCCTTGGGCGCGGATTTCGGGTCCGCGGCGACAACGGTGCCGTCACCGAGCTGGGACAGGGTCGGTGCGGGCAGGTAGCCGAACTTCGTGTTCTCGGTGAAGGCGAGTGTGGAGTTCGCCGGGTAGACCTTCGAACCACCGTCGAGGGCGGCGACCGCGGGCTTGTTGAGCGAGTCCACGGTCAGATGGTCCTTGCTTCCGAACATGTTGAGTCCAAGGACGGCGACGACAGCGATGACGACGACGAGCCCGGCCCACAGAGGCGCGTTGAACTTCTTCGGCGTCGGACGCTCAGGCACCGGAGCCCGTCCGCTCTCGAGAGCTTCCTCTGCAGGGTGTTCGCTGCCTGCCTGAGCCCGGGTGCTCTGCTCGCGTTCACTGCGTCCGTACCGGCGGTTCTTCTTGCTCAACGGCTGCCGTCCTTCGTCGATCCGGCCCCGGCGATCAGGCCCCGCAGGAACCCTGCTCCCCAGCACAGGTGCATGGTGGGCAATACGAGTCCGAACCAAGCGCGTTCGCGTCGACCGCAATCCTTGGCCGCCGAGGCGGTCGCAAGTATGCCCGACACGTATCCCAGACTGGGCACGTGGACCAGAGAGGTGAAGCGGCGCAGGAATTTGGGCCAGGTCTTCGTCCTGCCTGTGAGCTGCAGGAGGGCTTCGACGACGCTGGCTGCCATCCCGAGGACCAGCACCGGTGGCGCGAAGTAACGTATCGAATTCTGCGATCCGTAGCGTCGGATGAGCTCAGCACGCCAGATGCCGGTGGCCCAGAACTGCTGACCGATCTTCGACCAGGAATCCCGCGGCCAGTAGGTGACCTCCATGTCCGGGTTGAACCAGATGCGCCCGCCTGCAGTGCGGATGCGCAGGTTGAGCTCCCAGTCCTGTCCGCGTTTGATTCCTTCATCGAACCCGCCGAGGTGGTCGAAGACCTCACGTCGGTACACGCCGAGGTAGGCCGACTCGGCCTCGCCGGCTTCGTCTCCGGAGTGGTAGGCAGGTCCGCCGAGCCCGACCGGTGACATGTAGGCCCGGGCCACGGCCTTCTGGAACGATGTGCGACCGCGGGCAAGCATGAGTCCGCCGCAGTTCGCGGCCTTGGTCTGGCGCAGAGTGTCGATGGCCTGCTTCGTGTAGTCGGCGCCCAGCCCCGAGTGTGCGTCGACGCGGATGATCAGAGGGTGGTGAGTCGCGGCGATCGCGAGGTTGAGTCCGATCGGCGTCGCAGCCTGCGGGTTGTCGACGGTCTGGATGCGAGGATCCTGCGTAGCCATGTCGGCGATGATGGCGTTCGTGTCATCGGTCGAGGGCCCGAGCGCAAGGACGATTTCCTTGTCTCCTTCATAGTCTTGGGCCAGGATCGTGGTGATCGCTTTGGCAATGTGCTCGGCCTCGTTGAGGACCGGCATGATGAAGGAGACACCGGGGCGTTCGGCCAGTGGAGGCAGACCTTCCGGGGTCAGGATCTCAAGAATTTTCGACACGCCCTCAATCTTCCCACATGCCCACGGTCTCGGCCTTGAGGGGTTGCTCAGGCACCACGTCAAATTGCACCTCAGATATCTCCCCCGCATTGGCCACTAAACAAATCCACAAGAACAACCGAGCTTCAAATTCGTTATTGGCATCCAAAGAACCGCCGTGCCGCCTAATCGAGCTACGAATCAATGGCACAAATATCGCTTGTTGACGAGTACCACAAAATTGGTGCAACAAATTTGGCACCAGCACTCGAATAGATATTTACCTGAATTCCGGCCCCTATATTCGGTAATAAATAAAGGCCTTGCACACACTCCTTGCTGTTCTTGGTGAATTCGAAAGACTCAATGACGGAGCTAGACGTGTCATCATCAACCAACCGCAGCTCAACTGAGCTAACCCAAGAAGTGGGGATTTTGAACTGCATGTACACATGCTCTCCACACCTCACAGCCCACGGCGCGTTAACCACGATTTCTTCGCGAACACCGCCTTCTGGCAAGGATGGTTGCGCATCGGCGGAGCATTCAACTCCATCAGGCCCGTCATCAATTCGACTCAGGTACACGTCGCGCATCACCGACCTACCCGTCGAATAGAGACCTGAGTAAATGCGTGACACACCAGCAATAACGACTGAACCTCGGTTATTTCTATCAGCCAGAGATTTAACTTGGTTCGGTCCAAATTTAGCGACCTCAGGACCAGGAACCGTTCCCTCAAACAGGCTCACTAGAGACTCAATTGAAGCCTCATCATAGCTTCTCAGGCGATTTCGATACGCCAATTCCTGAACACGCTCAGCGTTCGGAGGCTGTTGCGCAATACCGACCGTCTTCGGCTGGTGCGTCCCCAATTTGTGCTCACTAAGAAACACTTCTATCCTGCGTATGAATTTGGGTCTGTTGCTCGACTCGAGAGCTATAATTGACAGCATCAAGGGTAAATCTACAGTATTTGAATATGACTCTCTAGCAATAACCCCGATATAATATTCGCTCACTTTTAGATCCGCAAATGGCTTTTCGTCTGCAGATCTGGACAGCTGGGCATCAGTAAGCGTCTTGTATCCCGCAAATATCACCGCAACTAATATGGCGGTCCAGATTCCCTCCACCAACCCTTCCGAACTCGGCGTGAACTCAACTAGGAGCTCCGGAACTGAAGCCGCAGCAGCGGTGATAATCGCAAGCACAACGGCAACCGAAAGTAGATAGGCATACCGCCCACTGACGCCGACGCCATCACGGAAGGCAACAGCCAGACTTAGCACGTTTGTCGACAGCAGGTGCGCAATATAAAGGGACCAAAGCGATCCAGCGACGCTGACGTGTGCGCTCGAAGCAAAGGAACCAACAGCGATAGATACAAGAGCGTACGGAAGCAGACGCCAGATCAATACCTTGACCGGAGAATCAGTGAACCAATGGCTGGCCCGATCGGTGCTGTCAAAATAGTTTTCCGGCCAAGAAACTCTAGCCAGCATAAAAGCTATTTTGAGCACCACAGCCGCGGTGGCTCCGACTCCTATTGCCGTCACCATAACTGCCGCCCCGTTCAGACCTGGATCGAAAATTCCGCTGTATAGGTACAGTCTATGACCAGTGGATGCCTTCGGTTTTCGCCCTTAAGCATTACTCTAAACTGATCCGAGAATTGCCGCGGATCATCACCTACTGGAGGAGTCATGAGAAGGTCACCCAAAACCAAATGGATCCTCGTGCTGCTGCTCCTTACAGTCGTTTCTCAGCTGCTGGCCCTCGCTCCGGGAGTGCACATCCCCACCGCCATCCTGTGAGGTGTGTCTTGTGCATGTCTGATCGGCGCCCTCGTCATCGCCGCTGCACTCACCGAGGCCCAGCACACCTAGTCCGTTGATCCATGGCTGGTCTGAGAATGTCGTCGCCGGCGACGACATATTCAGGTGCCGCGTTGATCGAGGGGCTCCCCTTCCGCCTCGCCCTCCCCGTGCCGAACAAAAAGGCTTGTGCGCGGGAACACATTCCCGTACATTTATAACGTAGGACATCATACGTCTTATGTTGCATCCGGGATTTGGCATCGATGCGGTCCCGTTCGGACTTTCTGTGAGGAGGGAGCATGGACGCTCCGGGACTCGGCGGCCTCAATTGGGCTGTGATCATCATCTATCTGTTGGCAACGTTGGGAATCGGGGTGTGGTTCACCCGCAAGGCGAGCGCCGGAACTGATTCGTTCTTCAAGGCGAACGGTCGCATCCCGGCCTGGGCCGCAGGCTTCAGCATCTATGCGACGACCCTGTCTGCCATCACCTATATGTCCACGCCTGAACAGGCCTTCCTCACAGACTGGTCCTATGCAGCAGGCAATATCGCCATCTTCGCGATCGTCCCGCTGCTCGTCCTCTTCTACATCCCCTTCTTCCGCAAGCTCGACGTCACCACCGCTTACGAGTACCTTGAGGAACGTTTCGGGCCCACTATCCGAGTCATCGGATCGGCCCTGTTCGTGCTCTTCCACATCGGACGCGTGGCCATCGTGATCTACCTGCCCACGCTGGCAATCAGCTCGGTCACCAATATCAGCCCCGTGCTCGTCGCCGCCGCAGTCGGCGTCCTCTCCGTTGTCTACACCTTCCTCGGCGGCATCGAAGGCGTTATCTGGTCAGACGTGGTCCAGGGCATCATCCTCCTCGTCGGTGCCGCCGTGATCCTCGTCTTCGGCATCGCAGCCCTCGACGGTGGTCTGGCGACAGTGGCCGCCGATGCAGCAGCAGACGACAAGTTCATCTCGGCCGACAATTGGAAGATCGGTGGAGCGGCGGCGGCCATTCCGATCGTCTTCCTCGGCTCGGTCTTCAACAATCTCCACCAGTACACCGCCAGCCAGGACGTGGTGCAGCGCTATCAGACGACCGACTCACCGAAGAGCACAATCCGGTCTCTGATCGTCAACGGCTTCCTCGCACTGCTGACCATTCCTCTGTTCTACGGAATCGGCACCGTCCTCTACAGCTACTACCAGCACGCCGAGGCGCTTCCCTCCGGATTCAACACCTCGTCTCTGGTGCCCTACTTCGCTGTCACCGCACTGCCGGCCGGCATCTCAGGTCTGCTGATCGCGGCAATCTTCGCTGCCGCACAGTCGACGATCTCCTCGAGCCTGAATTCGATCTCGGCCTGCGTCACCGTTGACATCCGGGACCGGTTCTTCCCGCCCAAGGACGGTGTGGCCCGCACAGGCGTCGGGTTCTCCCGTCTGGTCATCGTGATCGTCGGAACGATCTCGGTAGGAGTCGCCCTCTACCTATCCGCGACCGACCAGGCTCACACCTGGGACCTCTTCCTGTCCATCACCGGACTCTTCGGGGTTCCCCTTGCCGGTGTCTTCGCCCTCGGCATCTTCACCAAACGGGCCAACAGCGCCGGAGTGCTCAGCGGACTGGTGCTCGGTGCCGCCGTCGCCTGGTACGTCCAGGACGTCGCGGGGCTGACACCCTTCGCAGTCTCGGCCGTGGCCTTCGTCGGCGCCGTCGTCTTCGGCTATGTGATCTCCCTGTTCACAGGATCCCAGAACCGTCGTGCCGACCACGACGTGACTGCCCTGACGATCTACGGCAAACGTGACCAGTACACACGGCGCATCTCAACCTCCCCGGCGACAACCTCGGCGGGGGACAGCAACAGCATCAAGCAAGGACAGAGCAATGAGTGAATTCCACGGCATCATCCCCCCACTGCTGACACCGCGCTCCGAGCGCGGGGAGCTGGACTTCGAGGGCATTTCGGCCCTCGTCGACCACCTCGTCGAGGGAGGTGTGCACGGCATCTTCGTGCTCGGCTCCTCAGGGGAGGTCCCCTATCTCACTGCGAGCGAACGCGAGCAGGTGCTGACCACTGCCATCGAAGCTGCCGACGGTCGGGTCCCCGTCCTCGTGGGAATCAGCGAACAGACGACAGGCCGTGTCCTCGACGAGGCGAAGCGTCTGCTGTCGATCGGCGGAGACGCCGCCGTGGTCACCACCCCGTTCTACGCGCTCTCCGATGCGGGCGAGATCGAGCAGCACTTCCGCACCGTCGCCGAACACCTCGACGTTCCGGTCTTCGCCTACGACATCCCAGTGCGCACCCATTCCAAACTGCCCCACGTCGTGACCGTGCGCCTGGCCCGCGAGGGTGTGCTGGCCGGAGTCAAGGATTCCTCGGCCGATGACGTGTCCTTCCGTCGCCTGCTCATCGACACCAAGGACCAACCCGACTTCGCGGTCTTCACCGGCCACGAAGTGGTCGCCGACGGCGCACTCCTCGGTGGTGCGGCCGGGATCGTCCCAGGTCTGGGCAACGTCGACCCTGCTGGCTACGTTCGCCTCTACGACGCCGCCCGAGCCGGCGATTGGACGGCCGTCGCCGCCGAACAGGATCGCCTGGCGCGACTGTTCCAGATCACCGCTGCACCCACCCCCGGACGCGTCTCCCCCGGTGCCGCTGGCCTTGGTGCGTTCAAGACCGCCCTGCGGCTCATGGGCGTCATCGCCTCCAACCGGATGACCGAGCCGATGCTGGCACTCGATGAGGTCGAGACCGGACGCGTCAGAGAGGTCATCTCCGCCGAAGGTCTTCTATGACCTCGAGAGCCGTGGTGGCCGTCGACGTCGGCGGCACGAAGATTCGTGCCGGTGCCGTCATCGACGGCACCATCATCGACGGCACCATGGGACACATCCGGGAGGTGCCGACACCCGCCAGTGAGGGACGTTCGGCAATCCTGGATGCCATCGCCGAGGTGGCCCGCGAAGTCATGCGCAGCACCGACGCTTCGATCGGCGCTGATACACCCCTCCTGTGGAAACTGGGCATCGGGGCCGCCGGAGTCATCGACTCTGAGGCGGGAACCGTCGTCTCGGCCACGGACTCCCTGACCGGCTGGGCTGGGACTCGACTCACGGCAGAGCTGACGGCACGCCTCGGCCTTGAGACGCGGGCCGTCAACGACGTGCATGCTCATGCGCTCGGCGAATCCTTCGCAGGGGCAGCCCGAGGATCCCGCAGCTCGCTGCTGGTAGCCGCGGGCACAGGAATCGGAGGCGCCTTCATCTCCGAGGGCCGCCTCCTCACCGGCCGGAACTTCGCAGCAGGACACATCGGTCACCTTCCTGTCGCCGCCGCCCAGGGGTTGCCGTGCCCCTGCGACGGCGCCGGGCACGTCGAGGCGATCGCCTCGGGGCCGGCTGTGCTGGCGGCCTATCGACGGGCTGGAGGCCGTGCGGACGTCTCCTCGACCCGGGAACTGGCGGGCGTCGCTCGCTCTGGAGATGTCATCGCCCAAGAGGCATTTGCCCGGGCTGGGGAAGCGCTCGGCTCGATACTCGGCGGACTGGCCAATGTTCTCTCCCCCGAGGTCGTCGTCATCGGCGGGGGCCTGGCGGGTACCGGAGAACTGTGGTGGTCGCCTCTGTGTGAGGCGTTCGACCGTGAGCTCATCCCCGCCATCCGCGGACTTGAGCTCCGCGAGGCACAATTGGGATCAGACGCCGCCCTCATCGGCGCGGCCAGTCTGTGGTCGGCCGCGACCTCGGCCGCAACTTCGGCACCAAAAAGCCCGATGCCAGGAAACTCGGCAATATCGAAGACCACCAGCGAGGAGACAGAGTGATGTTCACCAAACAGGAGATCGTCGATGCCCTGCGAGGACACCTCATCGTCTCGGCCCAGGCCTATCCGGGAGAGCCCATGCGGGACCCGCGGACCATTGCTCAGGTCGCCGCTTCCGTCGTGCGCGGTGGTGCGGCGGCGGTGCGCGTCCAGGGGCTCAGCGACATTCAGGCGACTCGTTCAGCGGTCGAAGTTCCGGTGATCGGCTTATGGAAAGACGGCACCGAAGGTGTGGCCATCACGCCGACGTATCAGCACGCGCATGCCGTCGCCTCGGCGGGAGCCCACGTGGTGGCTCTGGACGGCACACGCCGTGAACGTCCGGACGGGCTGAGTCTCACCCAGACTATCGAGCGCCTGCATGAAGAGACGAATGCGCTGGTCATGGCCGACTGCGGCAGCCTTGACGATGCGCTGACCGCGGCCGAATCCGGAGCAGACTTCATCGGCACCACCCTGGCCGGATACTCCGGCGAACGCGCGAAGACGACGGGGCCTGACCTGGAACTGCTCGAACAGATCAAAGCGGCAGACCTCGCCCCGATGCTCGTCGCCGAGGGACGGATCCACTCCCCTGACGATGCCGCAGGAGCACTGTCGGCCGGCGCCGAGGCGGTGGTGGTGGGAACAGCGATCACCCACCCGGCAACGATCACGTCCCGGTTCGTCGACGCCTGCGACAACGCCTAAGGCACTCCGTGCCCGGGTGACGCCGCCTGCTCAGGTGACGGCTCCCAGCCCGTGAAAGTGACGCCTCAGAGCCGGTGCGGTTCGAGCTTGTTCGCGTACGCCTGCCGGTAGTAATCGGCCAACTGCAGTCTCGATGCGGCCGCATCGTCGACGAGGACTGTGGCGTGGGGATGCATCTGCAGCACGGTCGCCGGCCACATCGAAGAGATCGGCCCCTCCAACATCTGGTGCACCGCTTCGGCCTTGTTGCCTCCGGTGGCGATGAGCATAAGATGACGCGCTTCCATGATCGTGCCCAGCCCCTGCGTCAGGCAGTGCTTCGGCACCTGGTCGACGTCTCCGTCGAAGAAGCGGGCATTGTCCACCCGTGTCTGGTTCGCCAGGACTTTGACTCGGGTACGCGAGGACAGGGACGAACCCGGTTCGTTGAAGGCGATGTGACCGTCGGTCCCGATTCCCAGGATCTGCAGGTCAATTCCTCCCGCCTCTGCGATGGCACGTTCGTAATCCGAGGAAGCGCTGATCAGGTCCTCGGCGGTTCCGTCGGGCCCCTGCACAGCGCCCTCGGCGAAATCGACGCGTGAGGCGATCTCGGCGTCGATGACATTCCGGTAGCGCTGCGGGTGGTCTGCGGGCAGCCCGACGTATTCGTCGAGCATAAATGCGCGCGCAGCAGCGAAGGACAGTCCTTCCTGTTCGTGCCGCCGGGTCAGTTCGTCGTAGACGCGCAGCGGGCTCGAGCCGGTGGCCAGCCCGAGCACGGGGGCAGACGATTCTCGCAGCAGCCTCTCAATGGAGTCCGCGACCAGCATCGCCAGTTCACCGTCGGGGGCGATGACTACTTCCATTGGTCCTCAGCTCTCTGCTCGTGGTGTCGGGGCGTGGTCAAGGGCTCGGGCGATCGGTTCGTAGTGCACGGTGATCGCGGAGCGGAAGGCGTCGACGTCCCCGGCTTCGGCCGCCGTGAGCATGAGTCCGTGGGCCCGGGCGGTGCGTTCAAGATCGGCAGCCACCGCGAGATTGAGCTTGGGCAGCACAGCGGTGTGCACGTCCCAAAAGGCGGCTACGAGCTGACCGACGAGCGAGTTCCCCAAGGACTCAAGCAACCCGGTGTGGAAGGCGCGGTCCTGCTGCGGAAAGGAGCGTCCGTCCTGTGCCATGGCGACCATCTCCTCGACGAGTGCTGAGAGGTCCGGGTTCGTGGTTCCCTCCAGGCTCTTCACAATCGCTTCGGACATTCCGTGGTCCAGGGCCTCACGCACCTCCACCACGTCCCGCAAGGCGCGCAGGTCATCACCGGGACTAAGCACACCGCGGAACACGAGAGCTTCGACGAGTGCGTCCAGGGACATCTCACCCACATAGGTTCCGTGTCCGTGCCGAACGTCAACGATGTCGAGGGTCGAGAGCTTGCGAATGGCTTCCCTGACATTCGACCGCGAAACGCCGAGGCGAGTGCACAGTTCCCCCTCGGTGGGCAGCAGGTCCCCGGTGCGAAGTCCGTCTGCGAGAATGAGATCCTTGATCCGGTCCGACGTCGTCGTCTTCCGTCGCCCGTCGGCGTTGTCCGCGGCAGAACGCTGATGGCCTGCCGGCATTGTCTCCGTCATTGTCGCCCTCCAAAGATAGTTCCGCACCGAGCTTCCAGTATACGTCTGACATCAGATGTGTGGGCTTCGACCGACATGCGGTCTCCCCTCGCGCCCCGGCCCCAAACAGCACTAGAGTGGGTAAGCAACAGATGTTGTAAGAATCAGCGCACCTACTGAAAGCTCGGAGGAGCCATGGAAATTCTCACCGGAAGCGTCATCGCCGTCGTAGTCATCGTTATCATCCTCGGCGTACTTCTGTTCGGCAAACTGAGGACCAGCATGTTCTTCACCGTCAAGACTCAGGAGAACGTCATCGTCGAACGGTTCGGGAAGTTCAAGAAGGTTGCCAAGCCTGGCCTGAACTTCAAAATGCCTCTCGTCGAGACCATCAGCAAACCGATCTCGCTGCGCGTCCAGCAGCTCGAGGTCAACATCGAGTCGAAGACAAGTGACAACGTGTTCGTCACAGTGCCGGTGGCCGTGCAGTATGTCGTTGAAGAGGAAAACGCCACCGACGCCTACTACAAACTGGCCAACTCCGAAGAGCAGATCAGGTCCTACGTCTTCGACACCGTTCGCTCCGCACTGTCGGGTCTGACCTTGGACACAGCATTCGAGTCCAAGGATGATATCGCTGAGAACGTCGAACGCCGCCTGTCGGAGTCGATGAAGCGCTACGGATTCAAGATCGTGAGCACCCTGGTCACCGACATCACCCCGGACTCCAAGGTCCGCGACTCCATGAACTCGATCAATGCCGCACAGCGCGATAAGGTCGCGGCTCAGTCCCTGGCCGAGGCCGACAAGATCAAACGGGTCACACAGGCTCAGGCTGAGTCCGAGGCGATGCGGCTGCACGGTGAGGGTGTGGCCGCACAGCGCAAAGCCATTGCCGAAGGTATCGCCGAACAGTACGCGAAGCTGCAGGAAGTCGGCATCGACAAAACAGCCGAGCAGCTGCTCATGATGACCCAGTACTTCGACACCATGCAGAACGTGGCCCAGGAGGGTCGCTCCAACGTGCTGTTCATGCCGTCGAACCCCGGCGGCCTGGGCGAGATGACGCAGGAGATCAGGAATACCCTGTTCGCAGCCAACGCATCCGAGGACGCAAAGAACACCACAGGCCTGAAGGGTGCCACCGGCCCCCAGTCTCAGCAGCAGTCTGTGTCGAAGGCTGCGCAGAGCGCACGTGCCGATACCAAGTCGGCGATGAAGCGTGCAGTCGATGCTGTCAGGCACAACACCGACAACGCGGACCCGACGACCGACGGCTCCTGAGACTGAGCCAAAGTCTGACTCAGTCTGGGCAGCACATGACAGAACGGGCGCCGGCGCGTAATCTCGCACCGGCGCCCGTTCGCCTCTGCAGGCTGTTGCCCGCAGGCAGACAACCTCCGAAAGCTTACTCCCGAGCCACCCCGTCAGCATCGGCCGCGGCCTCAACCGCAGCAGCAACGGCAGGAGCAACCCGCGCGTCCAGCGCTCCGGGCACAATGTAGTCCGGTGCCAGGTCATCGCCGACCAGGTCGGCGATGGCACGCGCGGCAGCGAGCTTCATGGCATCCGTGATGTCGGTGGCTCCGGCATCCAGGGCTCCGCGGAAGATTCCTGGGAACGCGAGAACGTTGTTGATCTGGTTCGGGAAGTCACTGCGGCCGGTGGCGACCACCGAGGCGTACTTCTGCGCGATGTCCGGGGTGATCTCCGGGTTCGGGTTCGACAGGCCGAAGATCACGGCGTTGTCGGCCATCTGCGGCAGGTGCTTCTCATCGATGGTGCCGCCGGAGACGCCGATGAATACGTCGGCACCGGCGAGTGCGGTGTCGATCCCGCCAGTGATGGTGCGTGGATTCGTGTTCGACGCCAGCCATTCCTTCGTCGGAGTCAGATCCGCACGGTCGGAGTCGATAATCCCCTTGGAGTCGAGGACGACAACGTCCTTCACACCGGCATCGCCGAGGATCTTGGCTACGGCGACTCCGGCAGCTCCTGCCCCGGAGAGGACGATCTTGATGGAGTCGAAAGACTTGTCGACCACGCGCAGCGCATTCGTCAGTGCAGCGAGGACGACGACGGCCGTGCCGTGCTGGTCATCATGCATGACAGGGATGTCGAGCGCGGCCTTGACGCGGTCCTCGATCTCGAAGCAGCGAGGTGCTGAGATGTCTTCGAGGTTGACTGCGCCGAATGACGGGGCCATGCGGACGAGGGTCTCGACGATCTCGTCGGAGTCATTCGTATCGAGGACGATCGGGATGGCGTCGAGCCCGGAGAAGCGCTTGAACAGGGCGCACTTGCCCTCCATGACAGGCAGCGAGGCCTTCGCCCCTATATCCCCGAGGCCGAGCACGGCAGATCCGTCGGAGACGACGGCGACGAGTCGACCGGTCCAGGTGTGGGTCCGCGCCAGTTCCGGCTCGTCCTTGATCGCGGTGCAGACCTTGGCGACGCCGGGAGTATAGGCAATGGAGAGATCGCGCTGGGTCTCGAGCGGACGGGTGAGTTCGGCAGAGAGTTTGCCGCCTTCGTGCCCGGCGAAGATCTCATCATCGGTGATGGGCGGCAGCGAGTTCTGTGCGGCAGCGGTGGTTGTGTCGGTCGTTGTCGTCATGTTTGATCCTCGTGGTCTCGTGACGGCTGGCATCACGGCGATGCCGCCTTCGGTGTTCGTCAGACCGCGGCGCAGTACCACGGGGCGTCTCTGGCAGCGGTCGAATCGAAGAGCTGTCACCAAGAAGGATGGTGCGGTGACGTCTGCGCAGTGTGGTCCGCGTCCTTTGTGAAGGACTGTGCGTGGTCGCGCAGGGCACGAGCGGTTCGCAGTCGGCCGAGTTCCGACCTCATGAAACGCACTGTGCAACTCGGCCAGCATAGCCGATGAGCCTTCGCTGTCCACCCGAAAATGTCACCTTCGCCGAGGTTGTCCGACGTTTTGGAGGCATATTCTCAATACCTTTAGCCGGGAGGATTCGACCCCGGAACAATGCGTTCCGGACCTCAGCCTCCTGCCACTGTGGCAGTCTGCCGATCCTTCGCCCGCCCGCGGACCAGGTCGACGATTCCGATGAGTCCGGCGAAGACCATGACCGCGGCGATGAATCCGAATCCTGTGACGATCGCGACCCCATATCCGGCCATTCCCTGGGCAACGAAGAACACGGCCGTGACGATCGCGATGCCGATGGCCGTACCCACACGCTGCCCGGTCTGCATCACCCCACCGGAGCTTCCCGCATATTCGACGGGCACATCGGCCAGGGTCAGTGTCTGGTTCGGACTGATCGCCATGCCCTGGCCGATCCCGGTCAGACCCAGGCTCGCCAGCATCCACCAGATGCTGATGCCCAGGTCTTCGTGAGCCAGGACGATCAGTGCAGACGTGACAACTCCGACGATGGCGATGCCGACTCCGAGCACGACCATCTTGCGCCCGAAGGTGAGGACCACGCGACCGGAGGCTTGGGCACTGACCGCTGCCAACAGCGCCGAGGGAAGACCCATCAGTCCCGCTTCGAGCGCAGGGAATCCGAGGCCGTTCTGGAGATAGAGGGCGACGATGACCCAGACTCCAGGCATGCCCACGAAATACATCGACGTCAGGGAGGCGCCATAGGCGAATGACCGGGTGCGGAACAGGTTCATATCGACCATCGGGGCACCGCCTCGGCGGGCGTAACGGCCCTCCCAGCGCACCCACAGCCAGATGACGACGGCACCCACGGGGACCAGAGCGTAGATCCAGGCACCGGCGGAGCGTTCGAGAAAGGGAAGCATGACGAACAGGGTGCCCAGTGACAGGAGCACGAGGCCGACCGGATCGAAATCGGCGCGCCCGCCGTCGGCGCCGCCGGCCTCGGCAGCACTGCCCCTCCACGCGCTCCGCGGCAGCCAGAGCCGACCGAGGAGGATAGCGGCAATGGCGATCGGCACGTTGATGAGGAACGCCGAACGCCATCCCCATTCTTCCCCGAGCACCGCGATGAGGCCTCCGCCGAGCACGGGCCCGATGCCGACGGAGACACCGACGATGGTGCCGAACATGCCGAAGGCACGACCACGGATCTTGCCGTGGAAGTACTGCTGCAGCATCCCCACGCCCTGGGGACTCAGCAGTCCCGAGCCGATGCCCATGACGATGCGCGCGACGTTGAGCATCACCGGGTCGGGAGCGAAGCCGGCGATGAGCGAGCCGAAGGCGAAGACGCTCACTCCTGCGACGAAGAGCCTGCCCCGTCCGAAGAGGTCACCGGCGCGACCGGCTGCGACGAGCAGTACGCCGAAGGCCAGCGTGTAGCCGGAGAGCACCCACTGGATCGCGGAATTCGAGGCCCCGATCGACTTCTGCATATCGGGCAGGATGACGTTGACGATGGAGACACTCAGCAAAGACATGAACATCGGCACCAGCATCACGGCGAGGCTCCTGCGCTGCTGTGCCGACATGGCCGTTGTCTCTGAAGTTCCCGTCATTGATCCAGTTCTACTCCGCCGCGCAGGTCTGCACAACACCCCATCACAGTGCGGTCACTCACGCATGCGCAGACCGCGGCGCCGGCGGAATTCGCACATCAATCGCGTCTTTCGGTTCCCACGAAACTCGACTGCCGCGATTCGTCGACCCCTGAGCAGCGCGGAGCAGCGGCGACCTCTTCACCCGATGATCGCGAGTAGGCTCGGCCCATGGCGAAATATCGGTGGACTGCTTCTGACATGCCCTCAATGGTCGGCCGCACGGTGATGATCACCGGAGCCAACGGTGGAGTCGGTGCGGCGACAGCAGCGGCATCCGCGCGAGCGGGCGCGCACGTCGTTCTGGCGGTCCGCAGCGTACAGCGCGGCCGAGAGGCCGCCCGCGCGATGAGCGGGAACACCGAGGTGCGAGAACTCGACCTCGCCGACCTGTCCTCGATCAGTTCGTTCGCCCAGTCGTGGGATGACCCCCTCGACATACTCATCAACAATGCGGGAGTAGCCGGAGTTCACGGCGCTCAGACCAAGGACGGGTTCGACCTGCAGTTCGGCACGAACCACCTGGGCCACTTCGCATTGACCAACCTCCTCCTGCCTCACATCAGCGACCGGGTGGTAACGGTTGCCTCCGGCGCCCACAAAGCAGGCGAGATCCATTTCGATGATCTGGCGCTGCGCCAACGCAAGTACGGATTTGCGGCCTCATACGGGCAGTCGAAGTTGGCCAATCTGCTGTTCTCTCTCGAGCTCCAGCGGCGACTCCACCAAGCCGGTTCCAACGTTCGCTCCTTGGCCGCACATCCCGGATACGCAGCGACGGGGCTCGGAACCAAGGGCCAGCCGAAGGTTCTCGTTGCCGCGGCGAATCTTGCTGGACGGATATTCGCCCAAACCAGCGAACACGGTGCCTTGCCGTCGCTCTTCGCGGCAACACAGGATCTTCCCGGCGCGAGCTACATCGGACCTGACGGGCGCGGTGAGCTGCGGGGCTCCCCCACCTTGGTCGGCCGATCTTCCTCAGCCAGCGACCTCACCACGGCACGTCGCCTATGGGAAGTCTCCGAAGAGCTGACAGGCGTCGGCTTCGGCCTCGATAAGTGACAGTGCTGTCGGCTGTGGTTCAGGACCCGACAGGGGCCTCCACCTGGGCCTCGCGGAAGTTGTCAAGGTGAATGAGACCAAAGGGAGTTAGGCGGCTTGCTGATCGACGACTGATTCTTCGGGTTTGTTGATCCAGGCGGTCTCAGGCAGGTCGAGTGCCTTTGGGACCTTGCCAGAGCCGAACCGTTCAGGGTGGGCAGCCCGGGCCTCGGCAAGGACGTCAGCACGTTCATCGACCTTGGCTGCCGCGAGGCCGTAGTGGACATCGGCCGGCGTATGCAAACCGAGTCTCTGGTGATGATGTTCGTGGTTGTAACGGTCTATGAACTCGTCCATGAACGTGCGAGCATCACCCAGGGACCCGAACCGCTCGGGGAAGACCGGGGCGTATTTCAACGTCTTGAACCACGCTTCGGAGTAGGGATTGTCGTTGGAGACCTTCGGTCGCGAGTGCGACCTGGTCACTTCCAGGTCGGCCAGCAGCCTGGCCACGGACTTCGACGTCATCGACGTGCCTCGGTCAGCGTGGACGACGGCCGGGATGCCGTGGATGCCGAAGACCTCACGCATCATCTCCTCGGCCAAGGGACCGGACTCACGAGCATGGACGTGGGCGCCGACGATGTAGCGGGAGTAGATATCGATCATCACGTAGGCGTCGTAGTACACGCCCCGACAGGGCCCGGGCAATTTGGTGATGTCCCAGGTATACACCTGGCCTGGCCCGGTGGCGACGAGTTCCGGGATCGCCCGTGCCGGGTGCCGGGCCTGTCGTCGACGCTCTTTGACCTGAGCGTTGTCTCGCAGGATGCGATACATCGTCGAGATCGAGCACAGGTAGACGCCACGGTCGAGGAGCGTGGCGAAGACCTCCATCGGGGTGGAATCGATGAACTCAGCACTGTTGAGAACTGCCAGGACCCGCGCCCGTTCGGCGCAGTCGAGTCGGTTGGCCGGTTCGATACTCCGTGGTGTGGGCATGGTTGGGTGTGCTGCACAGCGGGCGACTGTAGATCGGGCGATACCGGTCAGTGTGGATGCCGCCCGGGTAGAGGTCCCGCAAGCACTCAAAGCGGTGTAGGCGCCCATCAGCGTCTCTTGCGCTTGGTCTCGGTATCCTCGCTCTTGGAGGTCTCTTCCAAGAGCGCGCGTGCTTTTCCCATGATCTCCAATGCCGTCTCGGTGCGATCCAAACGCTGCTGGGCCTGGTCGAGCTCGCGGCGCAGCCTGGCGATCTCGGCCTGTTCCTTGCTCGGCTTCCCGACCGCCTGACCGGGCTTCTTTCCATCCAAGACGCCGGCATCTCGTAGCCGGCGCCATTCGGTGATCAGCGAGGAATACAGGCCCTCGCGGCGGAGATAGGCCCCGCCCTGCTGCTGCCTGCAGGCTTCTTCGTAGGCGGTGAGATGGGCAAGCTTCTGATCGGGGGTGAAGGTACGTCGGCGCGGGCCATCAGCGCGCGGGTGCGGACTGTTCATGTCTCCATCATTCCCGATCGGTGCTGACGGTGTGGACAGAGTCGAGATACTCATGGTGGTTGTTCCTGAACTCGCCCTGCGAAGGCGGACTTGCTATGAACCGGTGGACTCAACTCACCCTGACACGCAGGGATGAGGCGACGGTGGATCGATCCGCCGCTGAGGTTCTTAACGGGTTAGGCTCAGTCGCAGGCTGAGCCTAACCCGTTTTTTATTGGCATCTTCTACGCAGGAGTGAGAGATGAGTGTTCTTTATCTGGTCCGGCATGGCCAGGCGTCATTCGGCACCGATGACTATGACCGACTGTCCGATCTGGGCAAGGAGCAGAGCCGCATCACCGGCGAGCACCTGGGAGCGCAGAAGGTCTCACCCGTGCGCGTCATCCACGGAGAGATGCTGCGGCAGCGACAGACTGCCGAAGGCATTCAGACAGGCCTCGGCAGTCAGCTGGATGCGCAGATCGATCCCGGGTGGAACGAGTATCAGGCTTGGGAGCTCACCGGGGCGCTGACCGACACCGATCCGCGTGCGAAGCAGGATTCGAAGATCTTCCAAGCCGAACTCGAACGTGGAGCAGCCCGGTGGGCCAGCGGAGAGCATGATGGCGACTACTCGGAGACGTTCAAGCAGTTCAGCACACGAGTCGACCGCGCCCTCGACGAGGTGTGCGCGTCGATGGGGTCGGGTGAATCGACGATCATCGTCTCCAGCGCGGGGGCGATCGCGTGGACGGCGGCCAGACTCCTCGGTGGTGGTTTCGACCAGTGGATGGCGTTCAATCGGGTGACCGTCAACACCGGGATCACCCGCATCATCACCGGCCGCAGCGGCACCAGTCTCATCTCCTTCAACGAACATGGCCACCAGACCCCGGAGCGGGTCACCTACCGCTAGTCGACTCAGTCAGGCGGCCCGGATCGGTGGCAGACCGCGCCGGGCCGCCGCATATACTCGCAGGCATGAGCCCTGAGATGAGATCGCCGTATGAGCGAGCCCTCGGTTCCCAACTGTCTGAGCTGCACCCGGTGCTGCAGCGCTACTTTGCTACGATCCCCGCAGGTTCGGTCGGTGTTGGAGACGGCATCTTCGAGCGCTTCGGCACCCAACGATGGTGGCTGCGACCGATCCTCCAGTGGCTGGCACGACGTCATGTGATTGCGCCCGGGATGCACCACCAGGTCCCGTTTCGGATCGAGAACCGAACGGTTGCCGGCCAGCAGACTGCTGCCCGCACGCTGAAACTGGAGTCGGGCACCTGGACGATGGTCGACGCCGTCTCTGTGTCCGAGTCGGGCCAAGTCGTCGATGTGCTGGGCCGACCGGCCCTGGTAGAAGCTGCATTCGATGTCGCGGCGGATGAGGATGGGTTGAG
This sequence comes from Brevibacterium sp. FME37, assembly GCF_014897485.1. Lineage (NCBI taxonomy): Bacteria > Bacillati > Actinomycetota > Actinomycetes > Micrococcales > Brevibacteriaceae > Brevibacterium > Brevibacterium sp. FME37. Next base: position 34,660 of record NZ_JABUYE010000015.1, on the reverse strand, counting down.
TCTGAGCAGTCGCGGCGTCACCGTGCGGTTGGGACCTATCCGTCTGCCTGTCCCGAAGGTCATTCGTCCGGTGATCGCCTTGAGCGAGCGCTTCGACGCCGAGGCGGCACTCCAGAAGGTCAGTCTCACAGTTGATGTCCCTGCCCTGGGCCGGGTGTATGAGTACCACGGGTCATTCACCTACCGAATAGAAGAGGAAGACTGACGTCGGCGGGCCGTGAGTTCGGTGACCAGGGTGCGCACGAGTGCGCCAAGGCGGAATCTCTCTGGGATCAGCGCCTCGATTCCGTGCGCCACCAGGGGTGCCGCTGTGACGTTGCCGACCACAGCGGCGAGGACACCGTTCTTGTCGGTGAACGCGGCGACGACCTCAGGCAGCAGCTCCTGGTCACGAGCGGCGTCCAGAAAGGCGGTGACCCCGGGCGCCGAGGTGAAGGCCACGGCATCGCAACGGCGGTCCGCGACGAGTTCGACAGCTGCCACCACAGCGTCTGGATCTGGTGCGGGACCCCACCGGTAGACCACCAGCGAGCTGACCTCGGCACCGGCTGCGGCGAAGACTTCGTCCAGACCATCGGCGCCAGCGCCGTGGTGCTGTACCGCGATCCGAAGGCCACGCACGCCCTGTTCGAGCAGAACCTGCTGGATCTCGGAGTTGGTCTCGGATTCTGCGACCCAGTCCGGTGTCAGCCCGGCGGCTTGGATTGCGCCGCGGGCCTTGGGACCGCGGGCGATGATCCGGGCTCCGGCGAGCATGGCGTGCCACTGTTCGCTCAGCCCTTCGGCCTCGGCGACTTCGGCCCAGCCGTTGAAACCGACTCCGGTCGTGACCACAACGACCTCGGGTTGGGTGCCGATGAGTGCACGGGTGCGTGCGACGAGTTCGGGGTCATCGACGTTGGGGATGACCGACAGTGTGGGCGCATGCACGATCTCCGCCCCGTGCCGTTCGAGGGCAGTCGCGAACTGTTCAGCCTTCCGCTGAGCAGTCAGGACCACGCGGCATCCGGACAACTGGCCGCTCAGGGCGGTACGAGACTCATCCATGCACACATCCTTGCTTCCGCAGGACGTCAGGGCAACTCACGGATCGATGCAAGGAACACTGAAATCGGCTCGGTTGCTCTCTCCGAGTCACAACGGCCTCTCACAGAAATGCAGCAGGCGTCGAGAGCAGGTCAATCCCCCACAGCCAGGGAAGTGGTTGGGTCCCCGAGCACAAGCTCAGCCGCGTAGCCAAGATCCGATAGCCCATAATTCGACGGTCCACGACCATCGCACTCACGCCGGATAGTTGCTGTCCAGGTGCCTCTACCCTGCAGGATTTCCTTCAGACAGTCCATCTCATTGCAAAGACTAAAGTTGATGAGGACGTTGGTGTCATGGAAGAAGAACAGGGGTTTTAAATCCACATCCAACAGCCTTATCTAAGAAGCGATAGCAACTCATCGCCCTCAATGGGAGTAATAGGAGCTGGGTTGGGGACCTCGAGTTCCGCCTCATTAGTACCAAGCATCCAAGCAAGATAGCTCTTGTTCAGCTTGCCGGATTCGATCCGCTGCAGGTGAGCGGATCGCAACCATGTGGGAAAGCAGCGCACACTCGCGCGAGCCATTCGGTCAGTGATTTTGTCCGGGCCCTGTACGTGTCGACTATTGCCCCAATACTTCCGCAGGACGCCCTGAGTCTTGAGTTCGAGCGCTGTCGAAATCTCATGCGATGGAACGATGCCAAGCTTGTTCAACCGAGCTTTCACCGTCGCCGTTGACACTCCCGACTCCCATAGAAAGTCAGCTAAGTCGTTGCACAGTGTCGACTGCCAATCGAATGCGCGCATTGACTCTTCCGGGAGGAGCAATTGAGCGGCAAAGTTATTAGCCTCCGCTTCACACACATCGACGTTATCGCTACAAGGACGAACGTCTTCATGACCAAGAGCATGATGTGCAAGCTCGTGGGCGATCGACCAATTCTCATTGAACCAATTGCCTGAACCATTGACGGCAATGATCTTTCGGCCGGAGACGGTGAAAGAGTATGCAGTAGTCAGCTCCGATAGAACGACAACATCCACGCCGAGCACTTCGAGCTTATCTGCAAATCGTTCGACGAATCCTGGGCCGAGAATCTCCCGGAACTCCGCTGGATCCGCAGGCAATTTCGGAGTTGCGCTAAGCTCCCCGGCCAGGTTGAAGGCAGTCTGAATCTTAGTCAGGACTTCTCTGTCTTCTTCAAGACCGTCGACTGAGCGTGTTTTTGTCTCATGGTCGAATCTGTGGCGAGCAGCAAAGGCAAGCTGAGACGGATCGGGCTCGCCCGTGATCAAGTAATACACATCTTCATCGAGAGCCCGCGCAATGTCTGCAAGCTCGACTGCGGCAAAACCTCTCTGCCCACGAAGCGCTCGCGACATCCCGTCGGGTGTCATCTGAGTATGTTCGGCCAGCGTCTTTTGAGCCATGCCACGTTTCCGCATGACTGCAATGACCCTGTCTCCGATGGTACTCATAGGCCAATTCTAGACCGTAACTTGGGAAATTCCCAATTGTATTTCCGGACTCCACATGTCGCCACTCGCGTAGGCGCAATACTGGTTGGCGACGTAACTACTGCGCTCTTACCACCAAGCACCTGGATTGCCTGCCGCTTGAACGGCCGCCCCAGCAAACAGCTACTCCCCGAGGTGTTCCCGAACCCGCTCAAGAACCGCCCGTGCGATCTCTTCCGCGCGAGACTCGGGCAGCCAATGCGAAGCGCCCTCAAGGGGGACGAATCGGTAAGGCCCTTCGACATACTCGGCGGTGCGCTCCGCAGTGGCGCGAGGGAAGGCGATATCTTCACTGCCCCACACGAAGGTCGTGGGCACGGTGACCGGGGTGCTCGACAATCGAGCTCGACCGTCCGCCGCCTGGTAGTATTTCAGCACCGAGTCCATTGCTCCAGGCTCGCTCAAGCGCGCTGCGTAGGAGGCCGCCATGTCATCAGGTACGTCACCGTCGTAGAGGGCGATGAGACGCTCACCGTCGTTGCGCAGCAGAGCTCGTGCAACTCCGTCCGGATGGTCCTGGATCAAACGCATGTATTCCATGCGCTCGTACTGGTCCGGGTCCGCCTGCACCTGCTTGGCGTGGGCGATCGGGTGCGGGGTCGAGACAACGGTGCTCGTCAGCAGACGCTCCGGATGGTTGGCCGCGTAATGCCAGGCGACCATCCCACCCCAGTCGTGGCCGACGAGGTGAAAGCGGTCAAGCCCCATAGCGCGTGAGATCTCATCGAGGTCCGCGACCAAGTGCGGCATTGTGTACTCATCGACGGAGTCGGGACGCGCTCCAGGAGAGTATCCTCGCTGGTCATAGGCGAACACGCTCATCCCCTGGTCAAGGAGAATCGCTGCGGCCTGCTCCCAACAGGCAGCGAATTCGGGCCACCCGTGGAGCAGCAGCGCATCGCCGAGCTGCGGATCAGGATGAGCCGGTATCGCCTGGAATCCCGAGAGCTGTCCACTCGACGTGGTCACCGTCAGCGCTTTTGCCTCAGCAACCGCCGGCAGCTCTGCCAGACGGGCTGCCACCGAAGCATTGTCGAAAGGAGCGCCAGTACTCCGATCAGGTGATGGTTCGGAAGTCGTTGACGGTGTCGTTGACGATGCCATGGAAACTCCTAGGTTCGGCGGGACCCGTCGGCAGGGATGCCCAGCGCGTTGACCCACAGCTTCGTTGCGGTCTCCACGAGAAGGTCATCGGTGCCCCAGTCCGGTTCTTCCAATGCGTATTTGAAATAGGCCATGCGCCCGACCATCAGCGACAATGCGCTTGCCGACATAACCGGGTCAAGGCTCGGATCGGCAAAACCCTCGTCTTGGAGCTTCTTGATCCACCTGCAGTTCCGTTGGGCGAAGGCTCGTCCACGGTCGAGTCGCAGGCGCCTGAACTTCGGGTCGACCGCGGCCACCTGCTCGAGCAGGAGCATCAGTTTGGCGTTGCGTTTATACGCCTCAACATAGGCACGGTTGCCCGCTTCGAGCGACTCGACGACGCTGCGATCCTTGTGGTGCCCCTGCGGCGGGCCGGGGTGGAGCATATCCTCTTGAGCCTCATGCAGAACGGCAGCCAGAGCCTCTTCTTTGCTGTCGAAGTACGTGTAGAAGGTACCTGTGGAGCACTGGGCCTCCTTCGTGATGTCCGTCAGTCGCGAATCGATGAACCCATCGCGTTCGAACACGGTGCGGGCAGCGGCCACCAGGGACGCGCGTGTGCGGATGCCTCGAGGAGTGGACGGGAGATCACGCGCCAGCGTGGGGTCCACCAGCGCAGGGAGATCTTCACCCTGTTCTTCGGTCTTCGTCATGGTCAGCCCATCATACAATCCGTCGACATTGCGGCTGCGGGCCGCAGCAGAGTCATGGCGCCAACCCGTTCACTCTGGCCATGTCCCACCCGTGATCGATCATGGCTTGGATGTTCTCCGGGGTGAGGGTGGTTCCGGCGGCGTTCTCAGGGTTGTCGAGGACCCGGCGGTAGACTCCCTCGGCGATGATGGCGACCTTCCACACTCCCAGCACATGCCAGAATGCCAACGCCTGCCCGTCGCGTCCGGAGGCACGCAGATATTCTGCAGCTATCTCTGCCCGGGTCGGGAAGCCGTCCAGGGCTGAGGCGGCGAACATTCCGTCCGGCATTTCACCGGCCTGCGTCCAATATGCGAGCGCGCTGCCCATATCGGCCAGCGGATCGCCCAGGGTCGAGAGCTCCCAGTCCAGGACCGCTCGGATGTCTCCCGTGCTCTCGTCGATGATGACGTTGCGGATGTGGAAGTCGCCGTGGACCAGGGCGATCTCATCCGAGTCCGGGATGGTGTCGCGGAGCAGGTCAGTCAGGGCGTCGAGGTCGGGCCGGTCCTGGGTTCGGCTTTCCTCAAGTTGCCGACTCCACCGTTTGAGCTGTCTCGGCGCATAGGGCTTCCGGGAGGCCAGGTCTCCCAGTCCCGCGGCATCAATGTCGACCGCGTGGATCTTGGCCAATGTCCGTGCGAGGTCGAGGCCGAGCCGCCGCCGCACGTCTGGGGTCAGTGAGTGTGCGGTCTCCTCATCGTCAACGACGATCCCCTCCACGTGGGCCATGACGAAGACGGGAACGTCAGCGACGGCGGGGTCCGTGCACACACCGATCGTGGTCGGAACGGGAACTCCTGATTCCTGCAGCGCCGACATGATCTGATATTCGCGGGCAACGTCGTGAGCCGAGGCCAACAGTCTGCCCAGCGGGGGCCGGCGTGCGATCCACGCATGTCCGGCCTCGTCATCGATGCGGTACGTGAGGTTTGACTGGCCTTGGCCGACTCGGATCCCCTTGAGTTCACCGACGACGGCCTCCCCCGCAGCCTGCATCCAGACTGCGAGAGCTTTCAGGTTGAGTTCGATACTCATCCGGCCTCCCGAGCGGTCTTCCGGCGGCGCAGTTCGCGGCGGGCGATCGAACGCTTATGTACCTCGTCGGGTCCGTCGGCCAGGCGCAGCGTACGCAGGTGTGCATAGAAGCCGGCCAGCGGAAAGTCATCCGTAACTCCGCCGCCGCCGTGAACCTGGATGGCCCGGTCGATGATGGTCAGGGCCATCTCTGGGGCCTTGACCTTGATGGCTGCGATCTCCGTTGCCGCTTCCCGGTTGCCCACGGTGTCCATCATCCATGCCGCCTTGAGCACGAGGAGACGGGTGGCTTCGATCTCGATGCGCGCCTCGGCGATCCAGTCCTGGATGTTGGCGCGATCGGCCACCGGTTGTCCGAAGGTGACTCGCTGCTGGGCACGGTCGATCATCAGTTCGAGGGATCGTTCTGCCATGCCGATCGTGCGCATGCAGTGGTGGATGCGGCCTGGTCCCAGGCGGGCCTGGCTGATGGCGAACCCATCTCCCTCACCGGAGAGCAGCGCGGACTTCGGCACCCGCACATTCTCGAACAGGATCTCTGCGTGGCCTTCGCGGTCCATGTACCCGAACACCGGCAGTCCGCGAACGATGGTGATGCCGGGGGTGTCCTTCGGCACGACCAGCATGGATTGCTGCCGGTGGGTCTCCGCGCTTGGGTCGGTCTTGCCCATGACGATGAAGACCTTGCAGTTGGCGTGCAGTGCGTTCGAGGCGAACCACTTCCGGCCGTTGAGGACGTAGTCATCGCCGTCGGAAACGATGCTCATCTCAATGTTCGTGGCATCGGAGCTGGCCACGGCGGGTTCTGTCATGCAGAACGCGGAGGCGATCTCGCCGGCCAACAGCGGTTTGAGCCATTTCTCCTTGTGCTCATCGGTGCCGAACAGGGCGAGGACTTCCATGTTCCCGGTGTCTGGGGCGTTGCAGTTGACAGCTTCCGGCGCGATCTCTGGGCTGCGTCCTGTGATCTCCGCAAGGTGTGCGTACTGCAGGTTCGTCAGTCCCGCACCCCAGCCTTCGTAGGGCAGGAACAGGTTCCACAGTCCCTGTGATTTCGCCTCTCGTTTGAGCTCGTCGAGGACCGGTGGGTGGAAGTTCGCATCACCGGATTCCGCACGCTGGCGGTGGTAGACGGACTCTGCGGGGTAGACGAATTCGTCCATGAAGGCGTTGAGTCTGGTTTGGTAGTCGAGGGTGGTTTCATCGGGTGCGAAGTCCATTGTTCCTGCTTTCGGGTGTGGGGTCAGTTCTGTTGAGTACAGCGAAATTTGTCAGTGCTGCGAAAGACGCTTAGCTCGCCGAGGCGGCTGGATCGTTGCCCTCGCCGCCGACTTCGAGGAGCACTTTGCCTCGAACCGAGCGGGAGTCGATGATCTCCAGTGCTTCACCGGCCTGCGCCAGGGGAAGGACGGTGTGGATTGCAGGGTTGAGGTCTCCGGCAGACAAGTGGGGCCAGAGGGTTTCCCACTGCTGAGCCACCATCTCAGGCCGTCCGGCCAAAGCGGCTCCCCAGCCCACGCCTGCCACGGAGATGTTGTTCAGCAGCAGCCGGTTGACCTTTACTTCAGGAATCTGTCCCGCGGTGAAACCGAGGACTAAGAGTGTGCCGAATGTCGACAGGCACCGCAGTGAGTCCGTGAAGCGATCCCCTCCGACCGGGTCTGCCACCAGGTCGATCCCGCGCGGGAAGATCTCCTTGACGGAGTCTTTGAAACCATCGGCGAAGACCACATGCTGAGCGCCGAGGTTGGCCACCGTGTCCGCCTTCTCCTGAGTCGAGACGACTGCGATGACTTCGGCACCGTAGGCGAGTGCGACCTGGACCAGGGCGCTGCCGAGTCCGCCGGCAGCTCCATGGATGAGGACACTTTGTCCGGCTTCAAGTCGACCTCGTACGCGCAGTGCGAAGTCGGCCGTGAGCAGGTTCATCGGCATCCCCGCGCCCGATTGCAGAGACACCGACTCCGGCAGAGGCAGGACGCTGGCGGCAGGAACGGCCATGACCTCGGCATAGGCTCCGGTGCCGGCAACGCCGAGGACACGGTCACCCACAGAGAAGCCTGTGACCCCCTCCCCCATTTCGCGGATCGTTCCAGCGACCTCGGACCCCATTGTGTAGGGAAGGGGCGGCTGCATCTGATATTGCCCGCGAGACTGCAGCAGTTCGGGGAATGTCACGCCTGCATAGGCGACGTCGATGAGGATTGTGCCGGGTTCGGCTGTGGGGGCGTCGACGTCTGCGAGTGCGAGGGAGCTTGGCCCGTCGGTGGCGTTCAGCTGTACTGCCTTCATAATGTTGTGTCTTCCTTGTTCGGTTTGTCCTAGAGTCCGGCCGATGCGACGACGCCGCCATCGACGACGATCGTGTCGCCGACGACGTAGTCACCGGCGCGTGAGGCAAGATAGGTCGCGACTCCGGCCATGTCTTCTGGCCCGCCGATGCGCCCGGCGGGGATGCGCTGCTGCAATTCGTCTCCGTGGTCGCGGGCCACTTTGTTCATCCGTGAGGGGAATGCTCCGGGTGCGATTGCGCTGACGATCACGCCTTCTGGTGCCAGCTGCGCGGCCAGGCGCTTGGTCAGGTGGATGACCCCGGCCTTGCTGGCGTGGTAGCTGTACGTTTCGTTGGGGTTCGTTCGGATGCCGTCGATGGAAGCGACGTTGATGACCTTGGCGAGGTGGTCACCGCTGGCAGCGGCGGCGCGCAGTTCGGGGGCGAGTTGCTGGGTGAGGAAGAACAATGCCTTGAGGTTGAGGTCCATGACCTTGTCCCAGCCGTCTTCCGGGAACTCGTCGAAGGGTGCACCCCAGGCGGCTCCGGCGTTGTTGACAAGGATGTCCAGCGTCGACTCATGCTCGCGGAGTCGGGAGACGACGGATGCGAGTCCCTCCGTCGTTGAGATGTCGCCGGGGATCGAGGTGCAGGTTCCCTGCTCAGACATTTCGGCGGCCGCTGCGTCGCATTCCTCTGCTTTGCGGGCCGTGATGTAGACGCGCACGCCGAGTTGGACGAAGCCTTCGGCGATCATTCGGCCGATGCCGCGTGAACCGCCGGTGATGAGTGCGCAGCGTCCTTCCAGGTTGAACAGTGTTGACATGTTCATGGCGGGTGACGTCGTCATTCGGAATCCTTCGTTCGTGGTGGACGGTTCGGGCCCGTCGCTCTCGTCTGTGAGTATGTCCCGACCATAGTTGAACTTGACCTCAACTTCAATAGTCTGACGTCCCGTCGCTCGACGCCTCGACTCTCAGACCTCAGCGCCGTGCTCGGTGAAGAATCCGATCGATTCGGCCACGCAGACGGGCTTTTCGATGCCTTCAGCCTCGAAGACCTGAGTCGTCGTGATCTGCGCGGAGCCGGTCTTACGTCGCTCCACCTCGGTGACGGTGGCACGCATGCGCACACGCGAGCCCACGGGACGAGGATTCGGGAATCGGACCTTCCCGTATCCGTAGTTGAGGCTGTGGGCGAAGCCGTCGAAGGCCATCAGCTCCTCCATGAAGGCCGGCCCCAGCGAGAGCGTGAACAGGCCGTGACCGATCGTTCCACCGAAGGGCCCCGCCGTCGCGCGCTCCTCATCGACATGGATCCACTGATGATCATTCGTCAGGTCAGCAAAAGAATTGATGTCGTCCTGGACCAGCACATGCCAGCTGGTCGGGCCGAGCTCTTGGCCAACGAGCACTTCGAGGTCGGAGATCGAGGTGGGGCGGATGGGAGTTGTCATTGTCTGCCTTTCGATGAGCGCGACGCAGTGAGGGCGAGCGCAGAATGTCGGAACTTGAAGTCGTGCTTGAAGCCGTACTTGAAATTGACGTCATATTCGATAACGTAAGACTAACCATGTGAGCGTCGTCACTTCAAGTGGCACCGGAACGCCTCACACGGCGAAGCCACGTATGCAAAGGAGCAGCACCTATGGCAGAAGTTCAGACCGTCACCGGCGCCGTCGACAGCAGCAGCCTCGGCAAGACTCTGGTCCACGAACACATCTTCATCGTCAGCGAGGAGATGCGGCAGAACTACGACTCGGACTGGGATGAGGAGGCGAAGGTCGCCGACGCTGTGGCCAAACTCAACGACCTCAAGACGTCAGGAATCGACACGATCTTCGACCCCACCGTCGTGGGGCTGGGCCGCTACATTCCACGCGTGCAGAAGGTCGCCGCGCAGACCGATCTCAACATTGTCGTGGCCACCGGCCTCTACACCTACACCGATCTGCCGCACCAGTTCGACGTCCGCGGGCCCGGCCTCCTCATTGATGAGCCCGAGCCCCTCGTTCGCCTGTTCGTCGGTGACATCGAGGACGGAATCGCAGACACCGGGGTCAAGGCGGCATTCCTCAAATGCGCCATCGAGGAGCAGGGACTGACCACCGGGGTAGAACGGACCATGCGCGCGGTCGGTCAGGCGAGTGCGCAGACGGGCGCCCCGATCACCGTGCACACGAATCCGCACACTGAATCCGGGCTCGTCGCGCAGCGGGTACTCAAAGAGGAAGGCGCGGATCTGAACAAGGTCGTCATCGGGCACTCAGGAGATTCGACGGATCTCGACTATCTGATGAAGATCGCCGACAACGGTTCGTTTCTGGGCATGGACCGCTTCGGTCTCGACGTCTATCTGCCGACACAGAAGCGCATCGACACGATCGTCGAACTCGTCCGCCGCGGCTATGCCGAGAAGATCACTCTGGCCCACGACGCCTCCTGTTACATCGACTACTTCTCGCACGAGGAGAAGATGGAAATCCAGCCCAACTGGCATTTCCGTCACATTTCGGATGAGGTCATTCCCACCCTGCTGGAACGCGGTGTCAGCGAGGACGACATCGACACGATGCTGGTGAAGAATCCGCGCCACTACTTCGAGTGACACCCCATTTCTTCGAGTGACAGCTCGACCCAGCCACGCAGCACCCCATGGAGCAGTTTTCACCGAACAAAGGACTCCGTATGCCCCCGAACTCCACCACCAGCCTGGATCGCAGCAGCCCCAAGACCCACGCCGGAAAGCACGGACGCCTCCGCGCGGCCGGCCTCATCGGCTCATCGATCGAGTGGTACGACTTCTTCCTCTACGGCACCGCCGCGGCCCTCGTCTTCCCACACGTGTTCTTTCCCGATGCGGAAGGCATCAACGGCGTACTCCTGTCGTTCTCAACCTTTGCCACAGGTTTCATCGCCCGCCCGATCGGCGGTCTGCTCGCCGGAAACTACGGCGAAAGCTCGGCCGCAAACCCATGGTCGTCATCTCTCTGCTGGGAATGGCGATCTTCACGTTCGCCATCGGGTGTCTGCCCTCGACCGGGAGCATCGGCCTCATCGCACCGATCCTGTTGGTGACGTGCCGGTTCCTCCAGGGCATCGCCTGTGGGGCACAGTGGGGTGGCCTTGCGCTCCTGCTCAGCGAATCAGCCGGACCCAAACATCGTGCATTCTCGGGCTCGTTCATGCAGGTCGGCGTCCCCTGCGGAGCCTTGCTGGGCAATCTCGTCTTCGTCATCGTCTCCACGTCCATCAGCCATGAAGCCTTCATCTCGTGGGGCTGGCGGGTCCCGTTCTGGGCCACAGCGCTCCTCGTGCCGGTTGTCATGTACATCCAGCTCAAGATCGAAGACTCCCCAGAGTTCGAAGCGCTCAAACAAGAAGTCTCGGCGGACAAACCTGCCGTCGTGCGTGCACCGCTGTGGCAGGCAGTGAAGTCGCATTGGAAGACCATCCTGCTCGCCTCCGGCACCCTGTCGGCCACGAACTGCGTCTTCTACATCACGATCGCCGGCGCCCTGTCCTACGGCACGACGTACCTCGGCATGGATTACAACAGCATGCTCATTGCAGCCATGCTCTCCACCGTCGTCGCGATCCCGGTGACCCTGCTCGGCGGCAAGCTCGCCGACAGGATCGGACGCCGACCGGTCATCATCATCGGCGGAGTCGGGATTCTGATCTGGGCTTTTCCCTACTTCGCGCTCATCAACGCAGCGAACATGGCCATGTTCACGATTGCAGTCAGCGTTGCCGCCGTCTTCCAGTCGCTCGTCTATGCTCCGGTCGCCTCGTATTTCGGTGAGCTGTTCGCACCGCAGATCCGCTTCTCCTCGGTGTCGCTGGCCTATCAGCTCAACGCGATCATCGTGTCGGGCTCAACACCCATCGTGATGACGTGGCTGATCTCTAAAATGGATGGCTCCACGCTGGGCATCACCCTGTTCGTGTGCGCCATGGCGGTCATCACGGTCGGGTGCGCCATCGCCCTGAAGGAGACCAATCCGAGTTCGGTCAGGCAGTCCCCGACTGCCGTTCCCGGCGAGCATCTGCGTGTGGACAATTCCACCATCGCCGAGGCGGTCAACAGCTAGTCCTCACTACGGAGCGGCAGGGTCATCCCTGCCGCTCCGTTTGCTCTGCCCTTACTCACGCACCACGTGAAACGATCACGCGTCGCCATCGGATCACGCGATCACGCCTCCCGCAGCTTCGCCTGGTAGCGGCGCATGCCGCGGATCCAGCGATCGTAGTCCGATCCCTTCATGCGGTACATGTCGAGGACCTCGGGGTGGGGCAGGATGAGGAAGTTCTCGGCTTCGATGGCGGCCATCACGGTCGTGGCCACCTCGGCGGGCTCAAGGACACTGCCCGCCTCGGCGACTGCTCGCTGTCCGGTCAGGGCTGTGCCGGTGACGTCCCCTGGATCCTCGCCCCACAGGATCTTCGTGTTCACTCCCATGGGGGCGAGCACGGACACGCGCAGCCCCTCGTCGCCATAGGTCACGGACAGCCATTCTGCGAAGGCAAGGGCTGCGTGCTTGGTCACCGAGTATCCGGCCGATCCGATCTGAGTGAGCAATCCCGCCGCCGAGGCGGTGGCGACGAAATATCCTTCCCCACGGGCCGTCCACTTGGGCACAAGCAATTCGGCTGCCCGGATGTGGGCGCGCAGGTTGACGTCGAGGATCCGATCCCAGTCACCGTCGCCGCCCAGGCCGGTGACACCGGTGATCCCGGCGTTGGCGAAGTAGAGATCAACCTGACCCAGTTCACGCTCGGCGGTGTTCACCAGCTCTGCCACGCCGCTGGCAGAGGACACATCCCCCACCCAATAGCGCTGGCCCAGCGTGGCCGCGGTATCGGCAACGGATTCGTCGAGGTCGGCGAGCAGCACTCGCGTCCCGCGCTCGTGCAGGGCCGCTGCGACTGCGGCACCGATCCCTCCGGCTGCACCGGTGACTACTGCGTTTCGTCCTTTGAGCTCCATCGTCTCCCTCTCTGCGAAGTGACCTCACCTCATTGTGTGCCAGGCCACATCCATCTATAGTTGAACCTGCACTCAGTTTCAAGTAAAGGAGTCTCATGGACGCGACCCTGCGCACGTCAATCATCGATCTGCTCATCCCCTGGGCGCAGACGATCCCCGACTCCATTGCAGTGCGCACTCCCCCTGGCCCGGAGCGGGTCTCGCTGACTCAGCTGCGCTTCCTCGGCGAAATCGGCGCGGCTCGCGATCGCTACCGTTCGACAGGACTTCGCCCAGGCGATCGGACGGTGCTCATCGCTCCGTCATGCCCGGAGTTCCTCATTGAGTTCCTCGGCGCGCATGCTGCCGGGCTGGCGGTCGTGGCCGTCAATCCGCTCTCGACGGCCAGAGAGCTCGTCTACATCCTCAAGGACTCGGACGCACGCCGCCTCGTGGCTCATCCGGCCATGGCCGAGGCGGGGAAACTCGCTGCAGGTGAGCAAGGCATCGACTTCGCCACACTGCGGCTGGTCGGCAATGAAGGGCCGATCCTGGAGTTGGGAGACGACGGAGCTGCCGACTTCGATCGTGCACAGTTCGAGTGGAATGACTTGGCCGCGCTGCTCTACACCTCGGGCACCACCGGCAAACCAAAAGGTGCCATGCTGTCGCTGGGCAACTTCATCGCCACCACCGACATCGTCAAGGAGATGACGCAGACCTCCCCGGATGACCGGTCCGCAACTGGCCTGCCGCTGTTCCATGTCTTCGGACTTGCCGATATGGCTCTGCCTGCGCTGAGTGCCGGCGCTCCTCTCACGCTCTTCCCCAGGTGGGATCCGCAGGCCTTTGTCAATGCGCTTGCCGAGGACGAGGTCTCGATCATCTCGGGTGTACCCACCATGTGGATGTCGGTGCTCACGAATGCGGCCGCTGGTGACACCCCGCATCTGCGTCTCGTGAGCTCGGGCGGAGCCGCGATCGCCGGAGAGGTGATCCGCAAGCTCGAAGCGCGCTTCTCTGCCCCTGTTGCCGAAGGTTATGGGCTGACGGAGACGGCCGGTCTGGGAACGTTCAACCCGCTGTTCGGGACGAGGAAGGTCGGAAGCGTCGGCCTCCCCACTCCTGGGTTCGAGGTGAAGGTCATCGACTTCGAAGGCGCACCGCTTCCTGCCGGTGAGGTCGGCGAAGTGGTCTTGCGCGGCCCCGCAGTCATGCTCGGCTATTGGAAGAAACCGGAAGCCACCGCCGAGGTGCTCGATGCCGAGGGGTGGTTCCGCACCGGAGATCTCGGCCGGTTGGATGACGATGGGTACCTCTTCATCGTCGATCGGATTAAAGATCTCATCATCCACGGCGGGTACAACATCTACCCACGCGAAGTCGAAGAGGTCCTCTACGAGATCCCCGGAGTCGCTCAGGCCAGCGTGGTCGGGACCCCCGATGAGAAGTACGGTCAACAGGTCACCGCAGTCATCGCCCTGTCCCCCGGCGCCCGCCTTGACGCTGTAGAGGTGGAGAGGTTCGCCCGAGAGGATCTGGCCGCCTACAAGATCCCGCGGATCATCGAGTTCGTAGAGGAGCTGCCGAAGGGACCCAGCGGCAAGATCCTCAAGCGGGAGATCGTGAAGATGTACACGAAGGCGACTTGATTGCGGGCACCGAGACAGCAAAGCCGCAAGGCCAGGTGACAATCACCGAAGGTATTCGTGCTTTCACGTCGTTGCAGCCGCATTGACGGACTTGATCATCTGCTTGAACCATTCTCTCGCCGAATCTATATCTGCCAGCACCAGCGAGGGCATGAGCATGGGGACTGCTGAAGGTTTGGTTGACTTCACGACTGGATAAATTCCAGGAAGGATGGAAGTCATGCCAAAGATCTACACCGATGAGTTCAAGCAGTCAGCGCTCGAGCTCCTCGACGAGAGGATGACCCAGAAGCAGGTCTGCGCCGACCTTCGCATCTCCAAAGCGGCCCTCCAAGCCTGGGTGCGTGACTCGCGGCTACGCGACCACGGTCTCGAACCCGCCAGGGATCCCGACGAGTCGCGCGCTCAAGCGGCGGCGCTGAAGCTCATCCGAGAGCTAGAACGGGAGAACAAGATCCTCCGTGAGGCCGCAGCGTATCTCTCGCAGGAAAATCTCAAGCTCGGCGTGCGAGCACTCAATATCAGGAACACATCCAGCAAGTCTGGCGGATCGCCATGATCGGCTCAGCTCTTTCCAAGACGCTCGTTCAGTGACAGATGCCGAGGGCAGAACGTGCCGCGGCAGAGGAGAGACAACCGTACATCGGTACGGCTGAGCTCCCCGCTGCCATGTCCGCGCTGCTGACAGCAGGCGCTCCGAAAACACGTCGGCGGCTACGCGATGATCCCGCCACTCTCATCCGTGAGAAGATACCCGATGCTGTGTGGTGAAGGAAGCGAGTTCAGACAACTTCTTCAGCTGGTTCAGGTATCACAGAGGGCCGCGGCCGGTTCGCTCGGATGGCGAACTCAACGACGGCCAGCACGACGATGTTGACGGCCAGACCGCTGATTCCCTCGTTGATGTTCGGACCGTGGATCGGTGAGAAGGTGAACAGCAGGACGATGAACAGCCCCGAGCACAGACCGCTGATGACCGACGCCTTGTGCAGCTTGATCCGGGGAATCACCGCTCCGAGGATCGCCGGGACGACCTGAGTCGAACCGCTGTAGGTCAGCAGGAGCATCATGCCCAGCAGGCTCGGAATCGTCAGCGCGAGGACGAGGGCACCGAGGCCGAAGACGACGACGAAGATCCGGTTGTAGGCGATCTTGTTCTTCTCGCCCTTGATCATGAACACGTTCTGCACGGCCAAGGGCGCAATGGCGTTGAGCAGCGCAGCTCCGGGAACCATCGCCGTCGATGCCGCGGCGACGAGGACGATGCCTGTCAGCCAGTCGGGCAGCGAGGCTGCTGCCATCTTCAGCATGGCCAGATCGCCATCCTGGCTGAGGCCGAACGCGAGGATCGCGGTGTAGCCCAGCAGCATCGGGATACAGGCGAGCATGTTGTAGATGGGCAGGTAGATGAGGTTCTGCCGCACGACCTTCTCACTGCGTCCGGACATCAGAGCCGGCCAGGTGTGGGGCAGGGCGTAGAACATCACACCGATGATGCTGATGGCCATGCTCGAGATGACCCAGGCGACGCCGGTCTCTCCGTGCTGGACGAAGAGCAGATCGGGCATGGAGTCCAGGATCTCCTCCACACCGAAATCGAGACCGCCACGGAAGTGGAAGGGCACGACGAAGGTCAGGACGAGGACGACGACGATCATCAGCAGGTCTTTGAGGTAGGACGTGAGCGCGACTCCGCGGATGCCCGACCACAGGACGAAGCCGATGACGAGGACGAAGGCCATCACGATCGCGTAGTTCTCGTTGATTTCCCCGCCCGTGGCGACCGAGATGACGATGCCCAGCCCAGTGATCTGCAGCTGCAGATAGGGCAGAAGGAAGAGGATGCCGAAGAAAGCGGCCAGCCAGCCGAGGGTGGGGCTGTTGTAGCTGCCGCGCAGGAAGTCCGCCTGCGTCAGGTAGCCCAGCTCCTTCGCTTTGCGCCAGATCTTCGGACCGACCCAGTACATCGCGATATAGGCCAAGGGGACATAGGGGATCGCGTAGAACGCCGAGGCACCGATGGAGACGACGAGACCGACGGTGCCGAGGAAGGTGAAAGTGGTGAAGGTTTCGCCCGCTTGGAGGACCCAGGCGGTGAGGACGCCGTAGTTGCGTCCGCCGACGGTCCATTCCTCGATGTTCTTCACCGGACGGCGCCGTCCCATGAAACCGAAGGCCGCGATGATGATCATGCCGAGGAGACCGACGACGACTGTTGTGCTCATTCGTCGTCACCCCCGAGGTCGCGGCGGGTCTTCTCGAAGTAGATGAGGACTGCCGTGACCGGGATCGTGCTGAAGAATGTCAGCCAGACGAAGATCGCCGGCATGCCGAACCACACGTGCGGGCCGTTGATGGCCGGCAGCCAGGTGAGGAGGAAGACCCCGATGAACGGGATCGAGCCGATGAGCCGATGAGCCGATGAGCCGATGAGCCAATATTTCATGGGGTGAACTCCTTTGTTCGTGTCAGTCCGCGAGCAGATGCTCGCGGTCCGTTCTCAAGCTGCGCTGCGTCGCCTCGTCGGTGGCGACATCGATGATCGTCCAGGCCATCGACAGACCGCCCTCGATCGCTGCACGATCTGCGGCTTCGCTGATGCAGTGCTGGGCGAACTCGGGCTGATGGTTGACGGCCGTTCCGCAGTCGATGTCGAGCATCGGGTGGATGGCAGGAACGATGCGCGAGACGTTGGCCATATCCGTCGACCCCACCGGTGAGGTGTCGTCCTCGTGGTCGAAGGTCCGGCCCAGCGCCTCGGCGTTGGCCCGGTAGAGGCCGGAGAGGATGTCGTTGTTGTTGAATTCCGAATAGGCCGGAGCTTCGCTGCTGGCCTCGAAGGTACAGCCGGTCGCCCTCGCCGCTCCCTCGACGCAGGCGCGGATGCGCTGTTCGAGGCGGTCGAGGGTCTCGAGCTTCGGAGACCGGAAGTTGAACACCAGTCCAGTGTCGGCGGGGATGACGTTGGCCGCCTCGCCGCCGTGGGAGACGATGCTGTGGACCTGGTCGCCGGGATGCAGCTGCTGACGCAGCAGACCGACGGCAACCTGGGCCACGGTCACCGCGTCTCCGGCGTTGATGCCCTCATAGGGGGCCGCCGAGGCATGGGCGTTCTTGCCTATGAAGCGCACCCGCAGATCGCCGATCGCCAGGCAGTGCGAGCGGGACTGCTCCCGGTTCGAGGGATGGACCATCATCGCCAGATCGAGCCCGTCGAACTCTCCGGCCTCGAGGAGGACGACCTTGCCCCCGCCGTTCTCTTCGGCCGGTGTGCCGAAGACGACGAGCTTGATGCCCAGCTGATCGACCAGCGGGGCCAGCCCGAAGGCCGCGGTCATCCCGGCGGCTGCGATGACGTTGTGTCCGCAGGCATGGCCGATCCCCGGCAGAGCGTCGTATTCGACGCAGACGCCGACGACCAGCGGACCCTCACCGATAGTGGCCCGGAAGGCCGTGGGCATCTGAGCCAGTCCGCGTTCGAGGGTGAATCCCCGCTGTTCGAGTTCGGTGCTCAGCAGCCGGCAGGCCCGGTACTCTTCGAACCCCAGCTCCGGATCGGCGTGGATCCGGTGGCTGAGCCCGAGAAGGACTTCCTCCGCAGCCTCGACGTTGCGCCGGCATATTTTCTTGATCGCCATCGATCTCCTAACTGAATCGTCGTTCAACACAAAATAACACTATTGATGCCCGTGACCCGCACAGCTGCGATCGGGGTTGAGGGTCTTCGCCGCGATGTCGACGCGGTTGAGACCCTGTTCGCCCTGCTCGCCACCGGTGGCGCCCGTGTCGTGGACGATCTGTCCGCCGACGATGGTGAGATCGGCGCGCTGTTCGAGCAGCGCCGACGGGTCGAGCCGGTAGAGATCGGCCGACCAGGCGACAAGGTCGGCGACGGCGCCAGGTCGGATGACGCCGAGGCGGTCCTCGGCATGCCAGACCCATGCGCCCTCTCGCGTGTAGCCGAAGAGCGCCTGGTCGAGGGTGATGATCTCATCGGGCGTCCACGAACTGGATCCATCGAGGCCGGCGCGGGTCAGTGCGGAGTAGATGCCGACCAACGGGTCCATCTCCCCCACCTGCCAGTCGCTGGACAGGGCCACATGCGCCCCGCTGTCCATGAGTGATTTCACGCGCCAGGCGCGGTCCCAGCGCTGCTGGCCCACGTTGTCCATCCACGTGCCCTCGATGAGGTCCGGGGAGGCGTGGCGAGGCTGCATTGCGGCCGTGATGCCGAGATCGGCGAACCGCGGCAGATCGGCCGGGTCGAGGCATTCGACGTGGACGATCCCGTGCCGGCGGTCACGAGTGCCGTTGGTCGCCTGTGCCGCGTCGATGGCATCCAAGGCCAGCCGGACTCCCCCGTCACCAGTGGCGTGGGTGTGGGTCTGGAAGCCGAGCCGGTCGAGTTCAGTGACGATCTTCGTCAGTTCTCCGATCGGGGCGGAGGGGTGCCCGCGGTGGCCGGGACGGTTGGCGTAGTCGGCGAGCATCCAGGCCGTATGCGGTTCGATGACGTCATCGGCATAGAGTTTGATCGGCCCGAATTGCAGCCGGTCGCTGCGCGGGGCGTCATCGACGGCCGTGCGCAGCTCCTGCCGGAACTCGGGTGCGGAGTCGACAGGGTGGAACAGGGCGGCGATGACGCGGGAGGACAGCCGGTCTTCGCGCAGGGCACGTTCGAACAGGCCGATCTCGGCCACGGGCACCTGCGGTTCGACGACGGTGGTGATGCCCGAGCGGGTGGCCATATCGAGACTGCCGAGGATCTTCTTGTAGCGGCGCTCAGGCGAGTACATCGGGATATCACGCTGAAGAGCGGCCAGACCTGCGCTCGTCATCGCCGAGGTGTAGAAGTCGGTGACCCAGCCCGTGGCCCGTCCCGAGGAGTCGCGTTCGGCCCGCCCCCAGGCGATGTCCGCACCATCGTGGATGCCGAGGATGGTCAGGGCCGCGTCGTTGAGCCACACGGAGTGCTGGTCGTAGGTGGTGACGAAGATGGGACGGTCGGTCAGTCCGGCCAAGTCATCGGCGTTGGGGCGGCGGTCGTCGACGATCGAGTAGACGGCGTTCTCCGCACACACCCAATCGAGGTCGGGGCGTTCGGCGGCGAGGCGGCTGATGCGCGAACGCACCTCGGCCAGGGTCTCCGCCCCTTCGAGGCTGACGGCATCGGAGTCGAAGCCGAGCAGCAGGTGGTTGTGGCTGTCGATGATGCCGGGGGTGAGGAGGTTCCCGCCGAGGCGGCGGGTCTCCTTCGCTGCGGGAGCGTCCGCGGCAGCCCCGACGTAGGCGATGCGTCCGCCGGTGATTCCGACGGCTTCGGCCCAGGGCCGATTCGGGTCGAAGGTGCGCACGCGGGCGTCGGTGAGCAGCAGATCAAGCATGGGGATTGTCCTCCTTCGGCAGCGATGCTGCCGTGTTCGCAGCTGTCGGGTTCGCAGCTGTCCTGGTCTCGAGTATCGGTTCGTGCAGGGCGAGCAGATCTTCATAGCTCTCGCGCCGCACGACCAAGCGGGAATGGCCCTCGGAGACGAAGACGACAGCCGGTCTGAGCGCGCCGTTGTAGTTGTTCGCCATCGTGTACCCGTAGGCGCCGGTCGTGGCCAGAACGAGGACATCGCCGACTTCGGCAGCTGGCAGCGGTGCCTGATCGACGAGGAGGTCACCGGATTCGCACTGTCGGCCGACGATCTGGACGGTCTCGGTCCAGGCATCGGTGGCTCGATTGGCGAGGATCGCTTCGAAACGCTGACCGGTCAGCGCAACGTCGAGCTGGTCGGCGAGTCCCCCGTCGACGGCGACGAAGGTCCTACCGGTGCGCTTGACGGTAATGACCTCGTAGACGGTGACACCGGCGCGAGCGACGATCGAGCGACCGGGCTCGATGAGCAGCCGGGCCGCAGGCGGCAGGTGCTGGCGAGCAGCGGTGACGATGGCGTCGAGGTACTCATCGATACCGGGGTCCTCGTCTTCGTAGGTGTACCTGACGCCGAGTCCACCACCGACATCGTAGGTGGGGAACGTCCCGGCAGTGGAGATCTTCTCGACGGCCTCGGCGAACTGCGTGGTGTCGAGTATCTGCGAGCCGATGTGCAGATGCACTCCCTCGAAGTCCATGAGCGGATGAGAGCGCATGCGCTCGATGGCGGCGAGCGCCTGGTCCATGGGCAGGCCGAACTTCGAATCGAGTCCGCCGGTCGCTTGGGAGGCGTGGGTCTTCGCATCAACGCCGGGGATGACGCGCAGAAGGAGCTTCTGCGGGGTCGTGAGGAGCCGGTCGAGCCGGTCGAGTTCGTCCTCGTTGTCGACGATGATCGTGTCGATGCCCGCTTGCAGGGCCATCGTCAGTTCGGCATCGGTCTTCGCATTGCCGTGGAAGTGGATTCTTTCCGGAGCGACTCCGGCGGCAAGCGCCATCCGCAGCTCTCCCCCGCCTGCGACGTCGATGTTCGCTCCCTCCTCGTAGGCCAACCGGTACATCCCCACGGCGGGGAAAGACTTCGACGCGAAGAGGACCTGGGAGTTCGGCCACCGGGCCGCAAGACCGCCGACGAAGGCGCGGATCCGTCGGCGCAGTCCTGCTTCGTCATAGACGTAGAGGGGCGTCCCGTACCGTTCGGCGAGTTCTGTGACCGGCACGCCACCGATCTCGAGTACTCCCTCGGCATCGACCCCGGAGTTCTGCGGCAGCACCGACCACAGCTCGCCCAGGCGGGTGCCATCCGGTGCCGGCCGAGCTGCAGTGGGCCCGGTCCCGCATGCGGCGGCAGCTTCATCCACCTGGTTCGAAGGGGCCTTCATAGTGTGCATAGTTGTGTTTTCTCCTGTCATCGGCGGATCCGCTTCACCGTGCGGAATCGGCAGCGGCGGCGTAGGTCTCACCGGCGCGGTGTGGGACGAGCACAACCGGCACCGGAGCATTCTTGAGGATCTTCGCCGCACGTGAGCCGAGCGACAGGCGCGTCAGCGCACCGAGTGTGCGAGATCCGATCATGAGGACCTCCCCGGGAACCCACGCCACGTCCGCCACCGCTTCGTCCCAGGTCTCGCCGGAACCGATGACCGCTTCGGTGCGGGTAGGCGTGGGCTCCCGCTCCGAGATCTCGGTGATGAGTTTCTGTGTCCGCTGCTGGATCTCGGCTTCCCACTGTTCGACGATCTCATCCTCGATGTCTGCTCCCAGACCCGCCTCGAGGCCCGTCGTCGCCCTGCCCTGTCGGGGCGTGAAAGCGACGATGCGCAGCTGGGTTCCCGCCGCGGAGGCAACCGTCGCGGCTCCGAGGACAAGTCGAGCAGAGGTGCCAGTGCCGTTGAAGGCGGCGCTGATTCGAGTGATCCGCTCCGAATCGGCGGCGTCGAAGCCTCGTGGTGCCAGCGCCACCGGCAGCGTGGCGCTGTGGAGCAGGCCGGTCGAGACTCCACCGAGACGGATACGGCCGACAGGCGCATCCTCGGAGGAGCCGAGGACGAGACGATGGGCGCCGATCTCGCGGCAGACCCTCCGGAGCCCGCTGCGCGGGGAATGGGCCTCGCGGCTGAGCTGCTCGACAGCGATCCCGTCGGGGACCATGGTCGCCGCCGCTTCGAGACAACGGGCGGTCTCGCTCTCTCGATAGCGGCGATACTCGGCATCCACTCCGCTGCCGCCGGAGCCCCAGGGTCTGGAGATGATCGACACGAGGACGAGCCTGCGTCCGTAGGAGCGGGCCATGAGCGCCCCGAGCCGGACGGGCGGTCGGGGATCGCGGCCGGGGACGACGCCGACGACGATGCTCATCGGATCGGCTCCCCCACCTCGGCGGCGGCGAGCTCCCGGGCAAGGACCGAATTCTTCCGTCCGGTGAAGAAATACCAGACGAGCACGAGAGCGGTCCAGATGATGAAGATGGCCTGGAGCCAGCCTTCGGTCGACTACCATCTGCGCAATCTCGATCGCCTCTGCGGCACCCCCCTCGTCAAGCGTTCGACGCGTGGTTCGTCACTGACAGCGGCCGGTGAGATCATGCTCGATCGGGCGCAGCGGATCCTCACCCTCTCCCAGCGTGCCCTGCACGATGTGCAGGCGCATGCGCAGAGCGGTTTGACGCGGATGAAGTTCGGCACCTTCCCCACGGCCGCCTCGGCGCTGCTTCCTTCAATCGTCAAGAAGTCGAAGCTCGCCGGTCTGCACATCGACAGCACGCTCGAGGAGATCTACCAGCTCGTCGCGCATGTCAACCAGCACGAGTACGACGCTGTGCTGCTCTATTCGGTGCCCGGCTACGATCTGCCCTTCACGCCGACAGTGACCACGACAGAGGTGTTCCGTGAACCGATGCAGCTGGCGCTGCCGGCTTCCCACCCTCTGGCGCGCCGGGAGTCGATCGACATGGAGACCCTGGTCGGGCTGCAGGACGAGAACTGGCTGCTCGGCGCGACCCGGGACGATCCCATCGACACGGTCGTCGTCGATGCATTCAAGGCGGCCGGTCATCAGCTCGAGGTCAAGTTCCGCACCGACGACTACTCGGTGATGCTGGGCATGATCGCCGCGGAGATGGTTGTCGGTCTCGTCCCGCTGCTGGCTTCGATGGGCCCCCGCCCGGGAGTGGCGCTGTTGCCCATCGACGATCCGGCCTTCTCCCGATCCCTTCTGCTGGCCACCCCGCACAGCCCGAAGGGCTCCGAGCTCGCGGCGAACACACGCAAGCTTTCCGACATCATCACTGACTGCACCAGCTTGATCGGCGATAGCTCGGTCCACCGATCTGGACGGTAGTCCTTGTGATAGCCGAAGGAAGCTTCAGCCGGTCACGAGCTGAGGGGCCTCAACCTCAAACCCACCGATACTCATACTCCGGGCGCCCTGGAGTCCCATGCCGTGGCTGCTTGACCGCCTGTTTGGTCTTCACCAGATGCTCCAGATACCGGCGCACCGTCACGCGTGAGAGATCCAATGCCGTCGCGACCTCGGTGGCCGAAACAGCAGAGTCAGCATCCCGCACGACACCAGAGATCGCAGCCAGCGTCTCCTCGATCAGGCCCTTCGGCAGCCGTTCCGAGGACACCGAGCGCAATGCGCTGAGTACACGTGACGGCAGATGCCGAGGCAGCAAGGCCGGAAGGCGAGCAGGCAATCACCGCCTATAATCGGGCCTTCACGTTACTGCGGCTGCATCGATGGACGTGATCATCTGCTTAAGCCACTCTCGCGCCGAATCGATATCTGCCAGCACCAGTGTGTCTCCATCGATCTCAGTCTCTTCGCGGGAGAGTTTATATGCGGGCTCCCAATCGTCCATAGGTCGCAACGGCAGCGGGGGCCACTCCTGCGCGCGACGGAAGTTAAATGTGCGCACACAGAATTCTCGCACGGAGTCCAGCTCAGGCTCAGCGGCCCAAAGCAGCTGCAGATCCACCAGGTCATGGGCGCGGGAGTAGTCGGGATCCGTCAACGCGTGGATCTTCTGCGCAATCTGGTACTCCAGGTCGATCAGCTCGACTGGCTGTAGCGCTCCGAAGCCAAATCGACTACTCAGCTCAATGAGCTCGCCGTCGATCTGGCGACGAGTATGAGCATGCGGCTCGATCTCAGGATCAGACACCTCCAGATCGAGACCGCCCCATTCCCTACCAAGAAATGACAATGTGACCCGGTAGGGGTGCATCACGTACTGGGGCTGAGCAAGCCCGGGGTCGTGCAGCAACCGAGGCTTCAAGTCCGCAGTAAACGCCACGCGATCCGGCGCGTCAGGATCTTTTTTGCGTGCACCCTTGGTCGCGGGCACCGTGCCCCAGCCCGAGTTCAGACTTGCCCGGAGTGTCTCTTCAAGCTCTTCACCCCGCCGTAGCGTGGAGACGTCAAGATCGGCTGTGGCTCGTGTCCCACTCTCCCCCATGCGCAGCTTTACGCCCATGCCACCCTTGATGGCGACGGCGTCAGGCAGCATTTGGGACACGATGAGCGTGCAGAGCATTCTACGCACGCGAATCGCAGGCACCCTAAGGCCTCGAGCAGCCTCTTCCACCCGGGTGTTCAACTGCGCCAAGTTCAGAGGCGGTGCCGCGGTGTTCATGCAGCGCCCCGTTGACCTGTCAGATTCGCGACGTCGTGGTTGTCGATCAACTCGCGCTGACGTGCCTGTTCGACCAGCGTTTTCCACCGCTCCGATGGCATCCTGTCATGCACGTCGACGAGAGCGCGACGAACAGTGGTCGTGGGGATGCCTTCGTAATGTGTCAGGTCCTCGTCGGGGACATCCATCCGCGTCTCGAGGTCAACCCACTCGGGAAGGGTCCTGCGCACTCGGCGACGGGTCGCCACCCGGATGCGGTGCGGATTGAACTGTCCCAGGCCAAGCAGATCGAGCACAGTCTCCCGCTCAAGGAATGCCCCGTCACCGGCCAGCACCGTCGCCGCCGCCGGCTCGGTCAGGTCTGTGGTGGGCACACTACGGTGGATGTACACGCCATTGCCATACGCCTGCAGTGCGCCGCGGTGGGCAAGTTTGCGCACCTCGACGGCGGGCACCCCCGCGTCCTCAGCCTCGGTGATCGTGACGACACCGTGCTGTTCTGCTGCGATCTCCCACAGATCGTGTCGGTAGCCCATGACTCCGCCTCTCCCCTTATGTCAAAAGCGTACCAGCTTCGGTACGGTTTTGACAGTCTCGGCAGATCGAGGCGTCGTGAACAACTGCTTCGGCGCACTCAGAGGGGCCTCAACCTCAAACCCACCGATACTCATACTCCGGGCGCCCTGGAGTCCCATGCCGCGGCTGCTTGACCGCCTGTTTGGTCTTCACCAGATGCTCCAGATACCGGCGCACCGTCACGCGTGAGAGATCCAATGCCGTCGCGACCTCGGTGGCCGAAACAGCAGAGTCAGCATCCCGCACGACACCAGAGATCGCAGCCAGCGTCTCCTCGATGAGCCCCTTCGGCAATCGGTCCGGTGACACGGAACGCAGCGCGCTCAGGGCATTGTCGACCGACGCCTGAGTCGCCAACGAGCCCGAACCTCCATCGCCGAGGTTGAGCCGGAACGCCCGCTGGTTCTCCAGCTTCTCGCGGAAGGCGGCGAAGGTGAAGGGTTTGATGAGGTACTGCGTGATCCCGGTGGAGATTGCGGACCTGATGATCTGCAGGTGGCGCACTGCGGTGATCGCGATGATGTCAGCCCCGTGACCGCGCGTGTTCATGCGCTTGGCCACGTCGAGACCGTGGGAGTCCGTGAGATTCATGTCGAGAAGCACGATGTCGACCGGGGTACCCTCGGCCGCCAGGCCATCGTAGCGGGCGAGCGCCTCGTGTCCGCTGAGGCAGATGGCCGCGACGGTGAAGCCGGGGACCTTGCGGACATAGTCCCCGTGGGCCTCGGCGGTCATCGGATCGTCTTCGACGATGAGCACCCGCAGCTCGGCATCATTGCCGGTCATCCTCACCCTCCCTTCCATGTCCGGAGTCGTCTTCTGCAGTGAAATCGCCACCCTCGCCGAGGTTGTCCTCAGTCAGTGGCAACGTCACCGTGAAGATCGCGCCGCCATCCGATTCGACGTCGAGTTCCCCACCGAGTCTAGTCACGGCCTGGCGCACGAGGACCAGTCCGAATCCGCGTCCACCCGAATGCGGCGGTGCTGCCTTGCCTGAGGCGCCGAGGTGGAAGATCGCATCGATCTCAGGCTCATCGATGCCCGGACCGGAGTCTGCGATCGTGATGATGAGCTCTGCGTCGGCGGCAACGAAGTCGGCCCATACGTGCCGCTCTTCGGATTCGGCCGCGGCATCGAAGGCGTTGTCAAGGAGGTTTCCGGCCACAGTGACGAGGTCACGGGCATCAAGGCTGCCCGCCGGCAGCTCACCCGTGGCCGTGACCGTGAGCTCGATCCCGCGTTCATTGGCCTGCGCGGCTTTTCCGATCATGAGAGCCGTGATGAAGGGTTCGTCGAGGGAACCGACGAACGAATCGGTCAGTCGTTGCGACTCCTGCTGATCGCGGACGGCGAAGTCCAGGGCTTCCCGCGAGCGTCCCAGCTCGATGAGCGTCGCCACCGTGTGCAGTCGGTTGGCATGCTCATGGGTCTGAGCCCGCAGGGCCTCGGTCAGCGTCGTCATCGTCTCGAGCTCACCGGTGAGCTCCTGAATATCGGTGCGATCACGCAGAGTCGCCACGGTGCCACCACCTTGGTCCTCGTCCCTGCCGCCCACCGGTTGGCTCGCCTGCTTCTGGTTGACCACGAGGACACGGTCACGGGTCAGATGGATCTCATCGACGGCATCCCGACCGGATGAGAACAGGGATGACACGGACGAGGGCAGGGCCACCTCGGCGAGGGGAATGGGATCGCGGTCATCGGGCTCGGGCAGACCCAGCAGCTCAGCGGCCTCATCGTTGTAGAGCACCAGCTGCCCATCACCGTTCACGAGGACGAGGCCTTCGCGCAGCGAATGCAAGGCGGAATCGTAGAACGCGAACAGGGACTTGAGCTGCTCGGGACCGTAGCCGAGGGTGACTCGGCGCAGGTAGCGGCTGAGCACCCAGGACCCGAGCCCGCCCAACGCGATTGCGGCGAGGCCGACGATGATGATCTGCGGGAGTGCGGCAGCCCGTGCCACCGACAGGGTCTTCAGCGTCACCCCGACCGCGACCATGGCTGTGACCTCGCCGGATGAGTCGGTGATCGGCACGATGGCCCGCACCGACTCCCCCAGCGTCCCCTCGTATTCCTCGACCTGGCTCTCACCGGCCAGGGCCTTGTCGATGCTGCCGATATAGTCCTTGCCCAGCTGCTGAGCATCCGGGTGCGTGTACCGGGTGCGGTCGCGGTCCATGATCGTCACGAAGTCGACCTCGGCGGTGTCGATGACGGTCAGCGCATAGGGCTGCAGCTTCGCCGAGGCGTCCGAGCCTTCCACCGATGAGATGACGAAGGGGTCATGGGCCAGGGTCTCGGCGATGGAGAGCACCCGCTCCGAGGTTGCCTGCCGGGCCGAGGCCAACGTCGTGACGTAGCTGGTGATGGACAGGGCGGTGCAGACGATGACGATGAGCGCCAGCTGCATGAGGAAGAGCCGCCGGGCCAAGGTGCCGCTGCGCCGCCGGTGCCGGGGACGGAGCCGCGTCCCGGGAGCCATCACTATCCAACTGTCCCTTCGTCGATGACGAGATCGTCGACGATTACTTCTTGGACTTCTTCTTTTTCTTCTTCGATCCGCTGGCAAGCATCAGTGAGACACCGATGGCAGCCAGCCAGGTGTCCTTGGCCACGGCGGTACCGTCCTCGGAAGGGCGGATGCCGTCGTCCTTGGTCATGGAGTCAATGGAGAAGTAGTTCGCGACGAGACCGGCGGAGAACGTGGTCAGCGCGGCTCCGGCGATGCGGGTGGGAACGAAGGGCAGCAGCAGTGCGGCACCGACGGCGATCTCACCGTAGGACAGGAACTTCCCGAACTGGGCGGGGGTCATGTTCTCGACCATGGGGACAC
The DNA here is from genome assembly GCF_014897485.1 of Brevibacterium sp. FME37. NCBI lineage: Bacteria > Bacillati > Actinomycetota > Actinomycetes > Micrococcales > Brevibacteriaceae > Brevibacterium > Brevibacterium sp. FME37. Next base: position 6,879 of record NZ_JABUYE010000015.1, on the reverse strand, counting down.
CGTTGGCGGCCATCTGCTGCAGGCCACCCGCCGTGGTTTCGTCCATGCCGAGCTTGCCGATGCCGGAGTTCAGAATGAACGCACCCGGGATGGCGCGCAGAAGTGCTGTATCGAGTTTCATGAGCTGTCCCTTCATATCGTCATGGCTCGCGGCCACCTGATCGTGACCGACAAACCCCAGACTAGCCGACCTGCCGACTGTGTCCATGAACACTATGAACGCAACCGAGACAGCCGTCACAGTCTCTGGAATGCTCATTGAGAAATTCTTCGCGACCAGACGTCGCGAGCACACTCTCTCAAGGAGGAGACATGGCAGCGTTGCCAAAAGACATTGGAACCGGGGATATCGGCGGAACGCCGGCACCCCGCAAGAAGGACCGCACCCACTGGCTCTACATCATGGTCATCATCGCCGTCTTCGTCGGCGCGGCCATCGGGCTCATCGCCCCTGATGCCGGCATCGCCCTCGAACCCTTGGGCACCGCCTTCGTGGCACTGATCAAGATGATCATCGCACCGATCATCTTCTGCACGATCGTCCTCGGCGTCGGCTCGGTGGCAAAGGCGGCCACCGTCGGCAAGGTCGGCGGAATCGCGCTGATCTACTTCCTCATCATGGCGACATTCGCCCTGATCATCGGACTCCTCGTCGGCAACCTCATCCACCCCGGCGAGGGCCTGCACCTCAAGCCCTATGAAGCGGCCGGCGGCGGTGACGATGACGGCGGCATGGTCGGCTTCCTGATGAGCCTCATCCCGGGCGACATCCCGGTCCTGCCGACCTTGGTTCTCGCGCTCCTCGTCGGTTTCGCCCTGCAGTCGATGGGCAAGGCCGGTCAGCCCGTCCTCACCGGCATCCGCCACATCCAGGCCGTGGTCTTCAAGCTCATGATGATGATCATGTGGGCCGCCCCTGTCGGTGCCTTCGGTGCCATCGCTGCCGTCGTCGGCAAGACCGGGTGGGCTGCGATCGGGTCGATGGCCATCCTCATGGGTGCCTTCTACCTCACCTGTGCGCTGTTCATCAGCGTCGTCCTCGGCACCATGCTCAAGGTCGTCACCGGGCTCAACATCTTCCTGCTGCTCAAATACCTGGCCCGTGAGTTCCTGCTCATCTTCTCCACCTCATCCTCGGAGTCGGCACTGCCGCGTCTGATCGCGAAGATGGAGCACGCCGGGGTCTCGAAGCCGGTCGTCGGCATCACCGTGCCCACCGGCTATTCGTTCAACCTCGACGGCACCGCGATCTATCTGACCATGGCGTCCCTGTTCGTCTCCACGGCGATGGGCATGCCGATGAGCCTGCCCGAGCAGATCTCACTGCTGGTGTTCATGATCATCGCGTCGAAGGGTGCTGCCGGAGTCTCCGGTGCGGGCCTGGCGACCCTGGCCGCCGGCCTGCAGTCACACCGCCCCGAGCTCCTCGACGGCATGGGCGTCATCGTCGGCATCGACAAGTTCATGTCCGAGTGCCGCGCCCTGACGAACTTCACCGGCAACGCCGTGGCCACCCTGCTCATCGGCAAGTGGACGCATGAGATCGACCTCGACCAGGCTCGAGCAGCACTGAACGGCTCCAGCCCCTTCGACGAGCTTTCGCTTGAACCCGATGCCCACGGAGCGCCGGCACCCGGTGCCTGGGACGAGAGCGGCGAGCCCGACGAGAAGGAACGCGTCGCCGTCAGCGCCTGATCCTCACCTGAGCAAGGCCATCCACAACGCGGGTGCCGCCACTCCCTCATCGCGGGAGTCTCGGCACCCGCGTTGTTTCATATCCGCCCCCGCCGAGGCGGTCGCCGCGTTTTCATGACATCGTTTCCTATTGATGACGTCACAGACAGGAGGCAGGGCAGTGGGCTTCACCGCCGACAACCCCGTTAACCCCACCGCCATCCGTGGCACCCTCGGACTGGCTCTGGCCATGGGGATGGGTCGGTTCTTCTATACACCCGTCCTCCCGCTCATGGTCGCCGCCCTGCACTGGAGCTCAGCTCCAGGTGCGTGGATCGCCACGCTCAACTACGTGGGATACTTCATCGGCTCCCTGGTCATCGCCCGCGGCTGGGTTGAGCCCACCCGAGGCGTCTACCGCTTAAGCCTCATCGTCTCCACCCTGTGCCTGGCCGCCATCCCCCTGACGTCGAATCTGGTCTGGCAGGGATCGGTGCGTACGCTGGCTGGAATCGCCTCGGGTCTGATCTTCGTCTGCATCACCCAGCGCATTCCGTTCGTGGCCCGCAGACCGGTCGATTCCGGCCTCGTCTATGCGGGAATCGGCACCGGCATCCTCATCTCCGGAGTCATCGTCCTCACCGCAGGCAGTCTCGTCGATTGGCGCGGACTCTGGCTGATCTGTGCGCTGCTCAGTGCCGTGTTCACCGTAATCGCATGGGCCTGGCCCATGCCGGCGCCCGGCGAAAGCAAGCCGGCCGACAAGCCCGCCGAGGTGGTCGCCGCAAACGATCGCCCCGACATCACCGCCGATCCCCCGAGGCTCCGCCGGGCCATGGCAGTTCTCACGGCAGGCTACTTCTTCCAAGGTTTCGGCTACATCATCATCGGCACCTACCTGGTGGTGCTCGCCAAGCCCGTCTTCGGTGAGACGGCCGCCGCCTCGACCTGGGTTGTCGCTGGTATCGCAACGGCGGCCTCACCGTTGATCTGGTCGAACGTCGCCGCCCGCATCGGCACCCGTCGAGGACTCGCCTTCTGCTATTGCCTGCAGGTCGGCGGGGCTGTTCTCGCCGTCTTCGGCACCAACCCGATCCTGCTCCTCATCGCTGCGGCACTGTTCGGCGGGACCTTCGTCGGGGCGGTCATGATGACCATCGGCGAAGGAACACAAATGGGGATCACCGCCGCCGCAGCGAAGCTGACGACCTGGTACAGCCTCGGACAGATCGCTGGCCCTGCCCTGATCGCCCTCGTCCTCAGCGGGACCGTCATCGGCAGCTTCATCGCCGCCGCGGTTGCTCTGCTTCTGGCCATGGTCCTGACCCTGCTCGGGTCGCTGACCGGCAATATAGAGAAATGACGCCGAGGTGGCCGTCTTGCTCTATGAGAGCAAGTGGTCACGCATTACGTGATAGCCGTGGTTGTGCAGAAGCGCGAACCACAACATCGCTGCAGCGTGGTTGGAGGCCAGTCGGAAATCAGGGTGGGTTCCAAGCAGAAGCTGTCTCACTCCGGCGTGCTCAATATCGAAGGGAAGCGAAATCAGTGCCTCGACTTCCCACGCGTCCCGTGCGATCGGGGCCGCCGTCTGAACTTCGTCCCAGGTGATATCCAGTCTGCTCAGATAGGAGAAGCACGGCTGCCATCTCTGTTGATCAAAGAAGACTCCCGTTGAAATCATCTCGGCGACACGGCCAATGTTGCGACTCGATAGCCCGATGTTGAGTTCCTCGTCCAGTCCACGAGTGATTCCTACTTTCGGATCAACCCGCCCTTCCTGGTTGAGATCCTTCGGGATCATCCCTTCGGCCACAAAATGCAGTGAACGACGGGCTGAGTCGGAAACAGAATCCGATGCGATGAAGGTCTTTCCCCTAATGCCGAACACGATGCGTGAATCCTTCGTCACTGCCACCGTTCCGCACCCCAGTTTGGCTACGGCCGGCAATGCCGAGACTTCTAAAAGCGAGGACGGACCGTGGCCCCACAGTTGCCGCAATGATGGCTGTAAAGGATCGATCTCGGGGTCAACCGGGGCGTCCAACCGACTCGACGACACCGCGAAGTCGAAATAGCGTGCTTTGGCCGGAGTGAAAGTAAATTTTGGGCGCCGTTTCCCATCCCTGTTAATCGTGGTGAGATCAACGTCAACAATATCGACACAGTCATCATCGAAGAATGTGAGTTTTCGTTCCTCAGCCTGCGCCTGAAGCTTTGGCAAGGTCACATCGAGCGCCCGAGCGGTCAACTCATCGGTTGCACGAGGGCTCCCCTCCGGCGCGAATTCCACGATCGTGTTCGCGTCCCAGCCTGCATCATGAGTCGCGGATGCGACGACTGCTATGCCCGGAATCTCCATCGCCCCGACACGGATCGAGGAATGCTTCCATGTCAGATCTTCAAATCGCTTGAGTAGGCGTTTCTCCTCCACCCGTCGCAGCTGTTCCCGCAGTGCAATGAACGCGATTGCGGTTGCACCGATGATCGTGGCCACGGCACCCAAGATGGCGCTGACCGCTTCGCGCCAAAACGAATCAGAGGTTGTGAGACCGAAGAGCCACCAGCACAGCACGAGCAGGATCAGTCCGACCATCAGGAATAGAAAGGGACGAAAGATCCAGGACCTCAACCGCATTCGGGCAAGCCAGGAGCGAATCGGAGTGACCGCTGCCGAATCTACCGCCCGATCAGCATCCTTCGTCAGCTGTCCGCTTCTGGCCACTATCGCACTCCTTCATGCTGGGGATCCTCTGTCTCACATTGGAGTGTCTCACAACTCGGGCTTTGACGACGTTGCCACTTCTTGTACCTATTCCACTTGAACACATCGACTTCGATTCTTTCGGGAATCTACGCGCCGAGTTCGAAGGATCCGACCACGTCCAAGGCAAGGACTGAGATATGAAGTGGAACAACAACCTGGATTCCGGTGGTGTGCTCGTCAGTGGCCAAGTAGCCCTGGAGTTCGACCTCTCACCGATCAAGAAGGGTAGCGAGGAGCCCGCAGCCGCATAGCCGGAGGCCTTCAACGTGGAGAACTCCGACTCATCACCGGATCCAGATGCCCGGGAGTTTCCCGACCACCGGATATTAAGCCGTCCGAGTTAGCTGGCTCCGCCATAGGTGGGAAGTTCGCCCTGGGGAAATGACCCCGCGATCAATTCGTGGATTGGCCCCTCCGCCTGGTCGTACCAAGGACCGAGCTATTCATCGGTCAGTTGAGGTACTGGATCTGAGGCGCCTGTGGCGTCGGACGATGGTCGCCGACAGCCACTGGACGATCGAGGCTTTCAATCATCTCGGTGACAGCGCTGCAAGCTCTCCCAGGCTTGATGAACGTCCGTTCGATCCTTTCGAGGTATTCGGGTGCGGGATCGACACCACCCTCGAGCGTCGCGCGCAGGGCATCCAGCACGCCTCCCAGCTCTTCAGCCACCGGGCCGAACCCGTCATTTTTATAAGAGAAATAACCGGGCCTAGTTAAATGGCCCCCGCCAAAGACACGATCGCGATCGAACTGATAATAGACGACCGGACGGTGGACTACAGCAGCGTCGAAGGCGATCGACGAGTAGTCGGTGACGACTACCGCCGATCGGGCAATCACATCTTGAACGTTGACATCTGCGTATGTGACGACTTCAACATGCACGGGCAGAGTGATCTCAGGGAGATAGCCTTCGAGGTTTGGATGCGGCATGAATGTGATCGTGCATCCGTGTTCCTGGGCCGTTTCTTTGAGTTCGTCAGATTGGAGAAATTCGAGCCATCGGTGGAGGAATTCGGATCCGAAGAACTCGGGGTTTAGGTCTCGTCTATTGCTTTGCCCGACCGCTTTACCAGCTAAGAACTGCCGCCATGTCGGCATAAATGTAATAGATCTACGCCTGCCCGCACCGCAACCGGCTGCATTCTTCGCCAGAACATCGTAGCGAGGCATACCTGTCAGTGCGACCTCTTTGGAACTGAGAATATAGGGGGAGTTGTCCCCCGCGATAGAGGCATATTCGTCAACGGTCGACGCCACCATTCCCGCAATGTCTTTGCTGTTGAGCCAACGCGATATGTCATCTTTGGTCACGCCATGCTGCAGAAAAACAAATCTCCATCGTAGCTTTTCACCGTTTGAGAGCACAAAAGGATTGGAAACATACCGATCAGCGTGGGACGACACCAAGAATCGAGCGTTGAGGCATAAGGCTCTCCACAAAGTCGATCCATACGGGATCAATCGTTTGAACCCTTCGGCTCGCAGACGCTTCCAACCGGGTGAGTCCTTCTCCACGACGAACCAGGCGTTAATGTCTCGCCGTCGTTTCCGCAGATAGCGGAACAGATGTTCGGCGTTGTCGTTGCAGTTCACATCCCGATCCATCAGTACCCAGGCTCCGGCAAAGAGCCTACGGATCGGTTCCGCACGGGCAAGTGCAGACACTGCGCGGTCGCTCCCCGTAGCCGTTTTCCTTCGCTTCTTCTGTTTGGAGAGTGGTATTCGCGAGCCTCTAAGCGATTGAACCGCGGCTGGTCGAACTGAGAACTGTTTGGGTTTTGGCCACTCAAACGTCAACGGCACCGATTGCCCATCAAGACGAATCTCCAAAGTTCCATCGACGGGTACCCAGATAATCCGCTCATGAAGGAGTGTCCTTTGCAGATAGTTAAAGCTCCGTGTCTTGCTGGCGAACGGGGCCGCGCGTTTGCCTCTGAACCGTATATCCTCGTGTGGCATGCTGCCCGTGAAGTGATAGCGGAGTTCGACAAGACGACGGGCCTCATCGAAGTGGTCGATGACTACCGAGCTCCAGCGCCATTCCTCAATATTGTAGCCGTATGCCAGCGCTTCCCACTGCGCGGTGGAGCGCTTGATTAGTGGAAACGTTTCAATCGCTTCCCGCGAGAGATGCAGACGGATTTTACCGACTAGCTCGTGGAAACGAGCGGCGGTCTCAGAGTCGATTCCAGAGGTACCCGAAGCCATAGCCTCTTCAGCCCGCAGGGTCCAAGTGATTTCGTAGATGACTGCATATTGCAACCACAGAGGAGTAATCGGCCCTGCTTGTTCAAGGAGATCAAGGCATCCGTGTTCAAGAACGACGGTGTATTTCCCGGGATCAATCGCGCTATTCTGCAGAGTTGACGAGTTATCTGGCTCTTCGTAAACGAGAGTGTAGGCCGATGAATTTCAAACAAGGCGAGTCGCTA
>NZ_JABUYE010000060.1:0-484 GCF_014897485.1 Brevibacterium sp. FME37 | reverse complement strand
GTCACAGGCGAATCTGCCGTCAAAAGGCTCTACCCGCTCGTGAGAGAGCTCGCCGTCGACGGGATCCCCGTCGCGGTGTCGTGCCGGGTACTGAAGCTCTCGCGTCAGCCCTACTACCGGTGGCTGGCCGTCCCTGTTCCTGGGGCCGATGTCATCGAGGCGTATCGGGCCAACGCCTTATTCGACGCCCACCGCGATGACCCTGAGTTCGGGTACCGGTACCTCGCCGACGAAGCCGAAGCGAATGGCCAGCCCATGGCAGTGCGCACCGCATGGCGACTGTGTTCAGGCAACGCCTGGTTCTCCGCCTTCGGCAAGGGCCGGGCCAAGAACGGGAAGAGGCCGGGACCACCCGTCCACGACGATCTGTGCGCGGTTGTCGATGCCGATGGGAAGACCCGGCACGAGTTTCGAGCTGATGGCCCGAACCAGCTGTGGTTGACCGACATTGTGCGCCACGAGGCGCTGTTGAACCGAGTGGAGG